>JAEWAD010000034.1 GCA_023391905.1 Pseudomonadota bacterium
ATCGAGCAGGCCGGCGCGCCGCTCGAGGTGTTCGAGCGCCCGGCGACCCGCTTCGTCGGCCAGTTCATCGGCTCGCCGGCGATGACCATCCTCGACGGCACGATCGCCCGCACCGGCGACGGCCGGCCCGGCGTCCGCCTCGCCGGCGCCGAGACCGTCCCGATCGACGCCGACGCCTTCGAGCCGCTCGCCGAGGGCACGCCGGTCTCGCTCGGCATCCGCTCCGAGGACATCGTGCCGGAAGGCCACGGCATGCCGCCCGAGCGCGCCCATCGCTTCACCGCGCAGGTCAACCTGACGGAATCGCTCGGCAACGAGACGCTGATCTTCGCCGAGTTCGGCGGCGCCGACCTGACCAGCCGCATGCAGCGGCCGCGCCCCGTCGAGGAAGGCGAGACGCTGACCTTCCTGATGAACACCGAGCGATTGCACCTCTTCGACGCGGCCAGCGGCCGCTCGTTGCGCAGATAACCGAGAAACCGACGCATCCAACTCTGGAGGAGAGAGCCATGCAGAGGAAACTGACCAAGCTCCTGGCCGCTGTGGCCCTGGGCATGACGTTCACGGCAACGGCGGCATCCGCCGATCCCGTCACCGTCTTCCACGACAAGCCGTTCTACCAGTCGGGCTGGGACGGCCTGACCGCGACGGCGAAGAAGGACGGCATCGACCTGAACTTCAGCGCCTACGCCACCGACCAGTTCCAGGCCTATATCCAGTCGAGCCTGATGTCGGGCGAGGCGCCGCAGGCCTTCACCTGGTGGAACGGCACCAAGCTGAAGGAGATCGTCGACAGCGGCCAGCTCGCGCCGCTCGACGACCTCTGGGCCAAGAAGATCGCGTCCGGCGAATACGACGCCTCGAGCGCCGCGCCCTTCACCGTCGACGGCCACATCTACGGCATGCCGACCGGCCTGAACCGCTGGGTCGTGCTCTACAACAAGGCGCTGTTCGAGAAGGCCGGCATCGCCAACCCGCCGGCCACCTGGGACGAGCTGATCGCCGCCGCCGACAAGCTGAAGGCCGCCGGCATCACGCCGTTCAACGCCAGCATCCAGGACGGCTGGCGCGGCTTCGTGTGGTTCCAGGAACTCCTGATCCGCACCAATCCGGAAGCCTATGCCCTCCTCAACCAGGGCAAGCTCAAATACACCGACGAGCCCGTCAAGAACGTCTTCAAGATCTGGAACGAGTTCTACGAGAAGGGCTACTTCACCGATCCGGCGAGCCAGGAAGAGCCGCTCGACTTCGCCCGCGGCAAGGGCGCGATGTACCTGTTCGGTGACTGGGTCATCGGCCTGGTCGAGAAGGGCGGCATGAAGGCCGGCACCGATTTCGGCGCCTTCATCATGCCGAACGTCGATCCGTCGCTGCCGAACAACGTCATCGTCGAGGGCGCGCCGATCGTCATCACCAAGGCCGGCCTCGAGAACCCCGACGTCGCCAAGTTCGCCGACTGGTACATGAGCGAGAATGCCATGAACAGCTGGGCGACCGATCCCGGCCTCTATGCCGGCAACCTGAAGGCCAAGACGCCGAACACGATCATCACGGACATCGCGAAGATCGCCAATGACGGCAAGTACAACTCGATCACCCGCTACTGGGAGGCCTCGCCGTCCGAGATCGTCCTGCCGGCGGTCGAGGAGTTCAACCGCTTCATGACCAATCCGTCACCGGAAGCGGCCGACAAGGCGATGGCCAACATCGAGGCGATCGCCTCGCAGTACTGGGCCAGCAAGCAGTAGCGCTCGATCCCCGGCAGGACGCGATCGCGCCCTGCCGGGTCAAAAGCTTGGAGGCCGGCACAAGCGGCGCCTCCGACCTCTCCCTCAGGGAGAGGTGAGATTTGCGACCCGACGCTTCGGCGGGAGACGAGACATGACGCAGCAACAAGCCTTCACCCTGCCGCCGGGCGCGCCCTCGATCGACGAAATGATCGCGGCGGAGCGACGCCGCGCGCGCAAGCGGCTCTGGACCGCGCTCGCCTTCATGGCGCCGGCGATCCTGTTCGTGACCATCTTCCTGCTGCTGCCGGTCGTCTTCAACGTCTACGCGTCGCTGACGCAATGGGCGAAATTCTCCGGCTTCGACCAGTTCGCCGGCCTCGCCAACTACCAGCGCCTCGCCTCCAACCCGAAATTCTTCGACGCAACCATCAACACCATGATCTGGGTCGCGGTCTCCTTCGTCCTGCCGGCGACGATCGGCCTGTCGCTCGCCATGCTGGTGCGCGGCGTTCCGGGCGAGGAGACGTTCAAGTCGATCTTCTTCCTGCCGCGCATGTTCTCGGCCACCGCCGTCGGCGTCGTCTGGTACTATGTCTACGCGACCGAGGGCATCGTGAACGCCGGCCTGCGTGCGGTGGGTCTCGGCGATCTCGCCAGCCGCTGGCTCTACGAGAGCCACCTCGCCACGCCGGCGATGATCGTCACCCATATCTGGCAGCAGGTCGGCCTGATGATGGTGCTGCTGCTGATCGGGCTGAACGCGCTGCCGAGCGAACCGATGGAAGCGGCCAAGGTCGACGGCGCCTCGCGCGGCCAGGTCTTCCGCCACATCGTGCTGCCGCTGCTGATGCCGACGCTGATCATGGTCACCACCGTCTCGGTGCTCGCCGGCTTCACCTCCTTCGACCTCGTCTGGGTGATGGGCCGCGACTTCCCCAACCGCTCGACGCTGACGCTCTCGGTCAACCAGTACTGGGAATCGTTCCGCGCCGGTTCTTGGGCCTATGGCGCGGCGATCGCCGTCGTGCTCGGCATCATCGCGATGAGCATCTCCTGGTCGCTCGGCGCGCTCCAGCATCGCCTCGACAAGCGCTGAGGATCCGTCATGTCCGTCACGACCACCTCCGCAGAGCCCCGCTTCGACCTGTCGACGCTCGATTTCGACGCCATCGCGCGGCGCGCCAACCCGGCCCGCACGCAGCGCGTCGTGCTGTTCGCGATCACCGCGATCCTGGCGCTCGCCTGGGTGACGCCGTTCTATTACCTGGCGATCTCGATCTTCAAATCGAACGCGGAATACGGCCTCGGCAATCCGCTGGCGCTGCCGACCTCGCTGACGCCCGTGTTCGAGAACGTCGCCGAAGCCTGGTCGAAGGCCAAGATGGGCTCCGGCATGCTGAACTCGCTGCTCTACGGCGTGGTCGGCGGCGGCGCGGCGATCTTCATCGCGGCACTGGCCTCCTACGGCCTGACCCGCATCGATTTCCGCGGCAAGGGCTTCTGGTTCATGCTGATCTTCTCGGGCACGATCTTCCCGCTGCAGATGTACCTGATCCCGCTGTTCATGGGCTACAACAAGCTCGGCATGACGAATTCGCGCATCGGCATGATGCTGTTCTACACCGCCGTCTGCATCCCCTTCCCCGTTCTGGTGCTGCGCAACTACATGGCCGGCCTGCCGCGCGAGATGGACGAGGCGGCCCGCATCGACGGCTGCTCGGAGTTCCGCATCTTCCGCTCGATCATCCTGCCCAACTGCTGGGCGCCGATGGCGACCTTGTTCCTGATCCAGTTCACCTGGATCTGGAACGACCTGATCTTCTCCATGGTGCTGACCAGCCGCGAGGAAGCGCGCTCGCTCATGAACGGGCTGATGGTGCTACAAGGCAGCTACGCCAACACCACGCCGAACGTCGTGATGACGGCGACCCTGCTCGCCAGCCTGCCCAGCGTCGCGCTGTTCCTGCTGCTGCGCAGGCATTTCATGAACGGCCTGAAACTGCAGAGCCTCTAGGAGTGGAATAGCCAGAATGGCGCGAGATCGCGTGGCCCGCAGCAGTTCCGTCCTCTACCCCGAAGCCGCCTCGGCCGGCTCGGTGGCGCAGCGGACCTTCGACATCCTGCTCGACGAGATCATGGCGTTCCGCCTGAAGCCCTTCGAGCTGATCTCGGAAAAGGGGATGTCGGAGGCGCTCGGCGTCAGCCGCACACCGGTGCGCGAGGCGCTGGCCCGCCTCGCCAGCCTCGGGCTGATCGACATCTACGCCCAGCGCGGCAGCGTCGTCGCGCCGCTCCGGCTCGCCAATCTGCGCAAGTCGCAGTTCCTGCGCGAGGCGCTGGAGATCGGCCTCGTCGCCCGCGCCATCGAGAGCCCGCAGCGCGACGAGCTGGTACAGAAGCTGAAGGACGAGCTGGCCATCCAGGATACGCTGCTGGCGATTTCCGACGACCGGCGCTTCTTCCAGTCGGACGAATTGTTCCACCAGCATATCGCCGCCTATGCCGGCTTCCCCGGCATCTGGGCCGACATCAGCGCCGCCAAGCTGCACATGGACCGGTTCCGCTACCTGACCTTCCCGCGCATGGACAGCGTCGCCACGGTGATCGACCAGCACCGCACCATCGCAGCCGCGATCGAGCGCGGCGACACCCAGGCCGCCGAAGAAGCGATGCGGAACCATCTGCGCCGCATCTTCTCGGTGATCGGGCTGGTGCAGGAGAGCTACCCCGAATATTTCTCGGCCTCGATGCAGCCGGAACCGTCGCGGATCCAGCGCTTCGAGGGCGAGATCCTGCTGGGCGATCCGGTTTCCTCCTGATCCGTTCGCGCCGGGGCCGCGCCAATCCCCGTCCCCGTCCGCCTTGAAACGCCTCGCCGGCGCGCTCTTTAGAAGCGTGGGGCGCTGGCCACGGCGCCGCAGCAGCGTCGCTTTCAATCGGGATGGATCATGAAAACCTACCAGGTCGGCTATTTCATCGGCAGCCTCGCCAAGGGCTCGATCAACCGCAAGCTCTCCAAGGCGCTCATCAAGCTGGCGCCGGAAAACCTCAAGTTCACCGAGATCACGTTCAAGGACCTGCCGCTCTACAGCTACGATTACGACGCCGACTTCCCGCCGGTCGCCAAGGCGTTCAAGGCGGCGATCGCGGCGAACGACGCTCTGCTGTTCGTCACGCCGGAATACAACCGCTCGATCCCCGGTGGCCTGAAGAACGCCATCGACTGGGCGAGCCGGCCCTATGGCACCAATTCCTTCGCCCGCAAGCCGTCCGCCGTGATCGGCACCTCGCCCGGCGCGATCGGCACGGCGGTGGCGCAGCAGAGCCTGCGCAGCGTGCTCTCGTTCTGCAACGCCCCGCAGATGAACGCGCCCGAGGCCTACATCCAGTTCAAGCCGGGCCTGATCAGCGACGAAGGCGAGGTCCGCGACGAGTCGACCGAGCAGTTCCTGCGCGACTACATGGAGGCGTTCCACATCTTCATCGCCCGCGTGATGCAGGTGCTGCCGCGCGACGCCTAGGGCCCGACGCCAGCACGAGCCGAGGGATCGCGGGCAGCTTCCCGCCTTGCTGCCTGCCGCGCTTTGACTAAATCCAGCCGGCGCCATCGGGCGTGGCGCATCCATGGGGCGGCAGCTGGCCGGCAAACCGGGCCTGCATTTCCTGACAGCCCCAGCGCCGCAACGGTGCCGGAACGTAGCCGTTCAAGGCGATGCCGACCTCGTCATACGGGCTCTCGCCATGCGCGACATACATATACCAGCGCCCGCCGAACATGGCCGCGCCCCCGATGAGGATCACGATAAAAGCCTGCAAGATCTTCCGCATGTTCGCCTTCCTGGTGATGCAAGGGCGCGCCGCGCACGCTCGGCCACGCCCATCGCCCCCTACCCGATAGCGCCACTGCGGTCGAGGCGACGGCCGACCTCCGCCCATGGACGAGCCGCTATTCCACATATATGCAATAGACTGCATTGAAGAGATGGCCGTCAGCGATGAAATCCTCGCGCACCGACACCCGTGCCGAAGGCGCCAATGCCCCGCGCCGCGCCCGCGTCAGCGGCATGGACCGCGCCCTGCAGATCCTCGACCACCTCCACGTCACCGGCGCGCCGGCCGGCGCCTATGCGATCGCCAAGGCGATCGGCGCGCCGCTCTCGACGGTCTATGTGGTGATCGACGAACTGGTCGAGCGGGACATGCTGGCGCGCCGCGCCGACGGCCTCGTCTGGCTCGGCCCCCGGCTCTACCATTACGGCCTCGCCTACCAGCGCTCGCTCGATTTCCTCGGCGAGGCGAGCCACGTCATGCACGAGCTCGGCCGCGAGATCGGCGAGGCGGTGCAGATCTGCGGCCTCGATGGCGACCACATGGTCGTCCTCGCCATGGCCGACGGCCCCGGCCATTTCCGCGTCATGTCGGAAGTGGGAACGCGCGTGCCATTGAACTGGACGGCGTCGGGACGGCTCTTGATCGGTCACCTGCCCGATGCCGAGCGCATCGCGCTCTTCCGCGGCAGCGCCCGCGTCTCGCCGACCGAGCGCGCCGAGACCGACGCGGTGGCGCTGTCGCGGCTCGCCGCCCGCGCCTTCGACGAGCGGCTCTCGATCCAGATCAGCGAGACGGATTTCCTCGTTTCCTGCGTCGCCTCGCCGATCTGCGACGCGGCGGGCAAATGCGTGGCGACGATCTCGATCGTGCTGCCCGAGCACAAGGTCGTCGCCAATCCGGAGCTCTATGGCGACGCGGTGCGCAACGCCTCGGCGACGATCGAGCGCCGGCTCGGCTGGCGCGAGCGCTGATCCGGCTCAGTCCTCGACGGCGATCACCGCCTCGATCTCGACCGTGATCTGGTTGGGCAGCGAGCCCATGCCGACGGCCGAGCGGGCGTGACGGCCCTTCGCCTCGCCGAACACGGCCAGGAACAGGTCGGAGCAGCCATTGATCACCTGCGGATGGGCGGTGAAGTCCGGCACGGCATTGACCATGCCGAACAGCTTGACGACCCGGCGCACCCGCTCGAGCGAACCGAGCGCCTCCTGCATCACCGCCAGCAGGTTGATGCCGGTGATGCGGGCATGGTCATAGGCCTGCTCGAGCGTCACGTCGGCGCCGACCCTGCCGTGATGCTCGAAGCCGTCCGGCTGCATCGGCCCCTGCCCCGAGAGGAACAGCAGGTTTCCCTCGCGCACATGGGTGACGAAGTTCGCCACCGGCAGCGGCGGGCGGGGCAGCTCGATCCCCATCGCGCGCAGCCGGTCATAGGGGGACTTACCCTCCGCAGCGGCGGTGATAGGGTTGTTCATATGGCTCATCCGTTTCCCGCGCCGCGAGGGCAGATTTCGAGTTCGGGGCGCCACACGAACCGGCGTCGCCACGACCATAATTCCATAGCTATGTAATTGCGGTCATTAGAATGGAACGTTAGCATTCTGCTTCATCAGGTCAAGCGCAGCGTGCCATCGACGGCCGGACGCTGCCCGGGGGACGGGTGACGAGCATGACGACAGCAGGCGTTTCGAGGCGGCCCGGACGGCTTGCGGGCAAGGCGGCGATCGTCACGGGCGCCGCCGGCGGCATCGGCCGCGCCACCGTCGAGGCCTATCTTCGCGAGGGCGCCAGCGTGGTGGCGATGGACCTCGCGCCGCGCCTCGCCGCGACCCGCTACGAGGAGCCCGGCGCCATCCCGATCGCCTGCGACCTCGCCGACCGCGCCGCGATCGACGCGGCGATGGCCGACGCGGTCGCCCGCCTCGGCGGGCTGGACATTCT
>JAEWAD010000148.1 GCA_023391905.1 Pseudomonadota bacterium
CCTGGCACATGAAGATCGGCATGCAGGTCGTGATCGAGGACTATGTGCATAACGAGAAACTGAAGCTCGCCAGCATCATGGCCAACAATTTCTTCTGCGCTGCGGTGGCCTTGGCCTCGATCTACGCGCTCCTTAAATTATCCTCGGGAGTATAGTCCATGGCCGCTGAAGGTAACGGCAAGGCCACCAACGGCAGTGGCCCGGCCACGAACGGCAAAGCCTATCCGATCGAAGACCACACCTATGACGTCGTGGTGGTGGGCGCCGGCGGCGCCGGCCTGCGCGCGGTGGTCGGCTGCTCGGAAGCGGGCCTGCGCACCGCCTGCATCACCAAGGTGTTTCCGACCCGTTCGCACACCGTGGCGGCGCAGGGCGGCATCTCGGCCTCGCTCGGCAACATGCACCAGGATGACTGGCGCTGGCACATGTACGACACCGTCAAGGGGTCGGACTGGCTCGGCGACCAGGACGCGATCGAATACATGGTTCGCAACGCGCCTGAGGCGGTCTACGAGCTCGAGCATTGGGGCGTGCCGTTCTCGCGCACCGAAGACGGCAAGATCTATCAGCGCCCGTTCGGTGGCATGACCATCGACTACGGCAAGGGCCAGGCGCAGCGCACCTGCGCCGCTGCCGACCGCACCGGCCATGCGATGCTGCACACTATGTACGGCCAGTCGCTGCGGCACGCGGCGGAGTTCTTCATCGAGTTTTTCGCCATCGACCTGATCATGGACGACCAGGGCGTCTGCCGCGGCGTGATCGCGATCAAGCTCGACGACGGCACGCTGCACCGCTTCCGCGCCCAGACCACGATTCTCGCGACCGGCGGCTATGGCCGCGCCTACGCCTCCTGCACCTCGGCGCATACCTGCACCGGCGACGGCGGCGGCATGGTGCTGCGCGCCGGCCTGCCGCTGCAGGACATGGAATTCGTGCAGTTCCATCCGACCGGCATCTACGGCGCCGGCTGCCTGATCACCGAGGGCGCCCGCGGCGAGGGCGGCTACCTCACCAATTCCGAAGGCGAGCGCTTCATGGAGCGCTATGCCCCCTCCGCCAAGGACCTGGCCTCGCGCGACGTCGTCTCGCGCGCCATGACCATGGAAATCCGCGAGGGTCGCGGCGTCGGCAAGGCGAAGGACCACATCCACCTTCACCTCGACCATCTCGATCCGGCGCTCCTGCATGAGCGGCTGCCCGGCATCTCCGAGAGCGCCAAGATCTTCGCCGGCGTCGACCTGACCAAGGAGCCGATCCCGGTCCTGCCGACCGTCCACTACAACATGGGCGGCATCCCGACGAACTATCACGGCGAGGTGCTGAACAAGGTCGGCGGCGACCCGGACCAGATCGTGCCGGGCCTGATGGCCGTCGGCGAGGCCGCCTGCGTGTCCGTGCACGGCGCCAACCGCCTCGGCTCCAACTCGCTCACCGACCTCGTCGTGTTCGGCCGCGCCGCGGCGCTCCGCTGCATCGAGACCGTGCAGCCGAACCAGGCGCAGCGCGAGCTCGCCAAGGGCGCCGGCGAGGACGCGATCGCCCGCCTCGATCGCCTGCGCTACGCCAACGGCTCGACCTCGACGGCCGAGATGCGGCTGAAGATGCAGAAGGTCATGCAGTCGAACTGCGCCGTGTTCCGCACCGGCGAGGTGCTGGACGAGGGCCACGAGCTGATCCACCAGGTCTGGAAGGGCTCGGACGACGTCAAGGTCACCGACCGCTCGCTGATCTGGAACTCGGACCTGGTCGAGACGCTCGAGTTCGAGAACCTGATCGTCCAGGCCGTCGTCACGATGGATTCGGCGCAGAACCGCAAGGAATCACGCGGCGCGCACGCCCGCGAGGACTATTCCGAGCGCGACGACGTCAACTGGATGAAGCACTCGCTCGCCTTCATCGACACCGAGAACAAGACGGTGCGGCTCGATGACCGGCCGGTGCACACCTACACGATGTCGAACGACATCGAGTATATCGAGCCCAAGGCTCGCGTGTACTGAGGTCGGGCATGGCCACCGCGACGCCAGCTGCATCCGGCTATTCGGGACGTTCGCTTCCCGAGAAGCTCGGATATAGGCCCGGCATGGCGGTGGCGTTCGTGGCCCTGCCGCCGGAGCTGGAAGGGCTGGCCGAAAGCGTGCCGTTCGGACAGGTCGTCCGGACGGGGGATTGGGCGGCCCCGCTCGGTCCGGACCGCAGCCTGGACGCGGTCCATGCCTTCACCCGGAGCGGCGCCGAGGTCGACGGCCATCTGGCGCGGCTTCAGGACGCCATCCGGCGCGACGGCATGATCTGGGTGTCGTGGCCGAAGAAGGCCTCGAAGGTGGCAACCGACGTGACCGAGGATCGCGTGCGCGATGCGGCGCTCCGGCTCGATCTCGTCGACATCAAGGTCGCGGCGATCGACGCTACCTGGTCCGGTTTGAAACTCATGGTCCGCAAGGACCGTCGCTGAACGAATTTTACGCCCGAGGACGCTCACTATGGTCCAGCTGACCCTCCCGAAGAACTCGAAGATCACCGAAGGCAAGGTCTGGGACCGTCCCGCCGGCGCCAACAATGTGCGCGAGTTCCGCGTCTATCGCTGGAGCCCGGATGACGGCAAGAACCCGCATGTCGACACCTACTATGTCGATCTCGACGATTGCGGCCCGATGGTCCTCGACGCGCTGATCAAGATCAAG
>JAEWAD010000197.1 GCA_023391905.1 Pseudomonadota bacterium
CGCGCCCGCGCCGGCGCCCGCCGCGCCGCATCGCTCGCCGGTGGGCTTCTTCACGGCCATGCTCGCCGCCCGCGTGAAGGGCCGGATCGAGCGCCAGCTCGGCCGCGCGCCGGACTGGTACGTCGCCTGGCGCGAGCGGCCTGACTTGTCGGATGCGCTGCCGGTGATCGGCCCGAACGGCTTCCGCCGGCTTCCCGACGATGCCAGGCGCTTCTATGCCGATCCATTCCTCTGGGAGGCGGATGGCCGGCGCTTGCTCTTCGTCGAGGAATTTCCCTACGCCACCGGCAAGGGCGTCATCTCGTTGTCCGAGATCGACGCGGCCGGTGTCGCGACGGCGCCCCGCGTCGTCTTCGAGACGGATTGCCATCTCTCCTATCCGTTCCTGTTCGAGCATGAGGGCGCGATCTGGATGATCCCGGAGACGTCGGGCCGGCGCACCGTCGAACTCTACCGCGCCGATCCGTTCCCGGATCGCTGGTCCCTGCATTCCGTGCTGCTTGAGAATGTCGATCTCGGCGACGCGACCTTGCAGAAGATCGGCGACACCTGGTGGATGTTCGCCGCCTCGCGCGAGCGCTGGACGTCGAGCTGGGATGCGCTGTCGCTTTATTGCGCGCCGTCGCCCTTCGGCCCGTGGCAGGCGCATGCCGGCAATCCGGTGCTGGTCGATCTCACCGCCGCGCGGCCAGCGGGCAGGATCCTCGACATCGACGGCCGGATGGTGCGGCCGGTGCAGAACTGCGACGGCCTCTATGGCGCGGCGCTCGGCTTCGCCGAGATCCGGTCGCTGTCGGCGACCGACTATGCGCAGACCATTTCCGCGACAGCGCTGCCCTGGGGCGACAATCTCGGCCTGCATACCTTCAACCGCAGCGCCACGCTGGAAGTGATCGACCTCTACGGCCCGCGCCGCTGAAACCGGGAGCCGCGAGGCGCAGGGCTTGCAGTGTGGCCGGCCATCGCGAAACTGGTCTCGCAACGGAAGCGAGGATGTGGCGATGCTGGACAGGGCGGCGGATGGTGAGCTGATCGAGCGGGGCGGCAAGCGGATCGACTGGATCCGGTCGCGGATGCGGCTTCTCGCCGGCGTGCGCGCCGATTTCGAGCGCGAGAAGCCGTTCGCCGGTCTCAGCATCGGCGTCTCGCTGCATCTGGAGCCGAAGACGGCGGTGCTGCTCGAAGTGCTGAAGGCCGGCGGGGCCGCGATCGTCGGCACCGGCAATCACGGCTCGACCCAGGACGACATCGTCGCCGTGCTGAAGGCGCAGGGCATGAACCTCTACGGCAGGCGCGACGACGACCTCGCGCAGCATCTCGAAAACGTCCGCGCCGTCGTCGCGGCGAAACCCGACATCCTGCTCGACAATGGCGCCGACCTCGCCGCTCTGGCGATCGAGGCCGGCACGGAAGGATCGATCCGCGGCGGCACGGAGGAGACGACCTCGGGCGGCGACCGGTTGCGCGGCGAGCTCGCCGGCAAGGTGCCGTTCCCGGTCATCGTCATCAATGACAGCCCGTTGAAGCAGATCGCCGAGAACCGCCACGCGGTCGGCCAGTCGATCGTCGAGAGCTTCATGCGGATCACCAACCTGATGGTCCCCGGCCGTCGCTTCGTGGTCGTCGGCTATGGCTGGTGCGGGCGCGGTATCGCGCAGTATCTGGATGCGCTCGGCGGCCGGGTCGCCGTGGTCGAGACCGATGCGATCAAGGCGCTGGAGGCGGCGCTCGACGGCTATCGCGTCGGCACGATCGACCAGCTTGCGTCCTGGGGCGAGGTGTTCATCACGGCGACGGGGCGTCCGGGCGTGATCGGCGAGACGGCGATCGCCAGGATGCGTTCCGGCGCGATCCTCGCCAATTCCGGCCATTTCCCGTGGGAGATCGACGTCGCGGCGCTGCGCCGCCAGGCGCGCGCGACGACGCTTGTCGACGATTCGCTGGAGCGGATCGAGTTTGCCGACGGCCGCCATGTCGTGCTCGTCGCCGACGGGCGGATGTTCAACCTCGCCGGCCGCGAGCCGAAGGGAAATTCGATCGAATCCATGGATATCGGCTTCATGCTGCAGGCGCTGTCGCTGGCGCGGGTCGCCGGCGCCGGCCGCACCGCCTTGGTGCCCGGCGCGCAGCCGGTCCCCGCCGACATCAACGAAACGATCGCCCGCCGCATGGTGGCGGAGATGGGCGCCGAGCTGTAGTCGCCGGTCTCGGCAGTGGCCGAGCGTCGATTGCTCGTCGCGGGCGACGGCCGGAAGAGGGCGGTTTTCTTGGCACGACGTCCAGGAAGAAGGGGGATCTGCCGAGCGCCGAAAGTCTCGATGACAGCAGGATGACTAAGCCGGCGAAGTCGAAAATGCGTTTTGCGATCGTCCTGTGTCGTTCACTTCATAGGTGGAAAAGACCGTCACAAAAGCTTTGCTTCGAAATTGCATGATCCGCCCAACCGGGAGATCATGACATGTTGGTACTGGACGGCGTCGCACGACACTTCAACAACAAGGCAGCCGTCAGCGACGTCAGCTTGACGATCGGATCGGGCAGCTTCGTCGGCGTGATCGGTCGTTCCGGCGCCGGCAAGTCGACCCTGCTGCGGATGGTCAACCGCCTGGTCGATCCGACCGCCGGCGCCATCCGCTTCGGCGATGTCGACGTCACCAAGCTGAAGGGCCAGCAGCTGCGCGACTGGCGCGCCCGCTGCGCCATGATCTTCCAGCAGTTCAACCTGGTCGGCCGCCTCGACGTCCTGACCAACGTGCTGATGGGCCGCCTCAACACCGTCTCGACGCCGCGCTCGCTCTTGCAGCTCTGGAAGGACGAGGACCGCGCCGTCGCGCTTTCCGCGCTCGAGCAGTTCGACATCGCCCAGCTCGCCGGCCAGCGCGCCGACAGCCTTTCCGGCGGCCAGCAGCAGCGCGTGGCGATCGCCCGCGCCCTGGTCCAGGAGCCGGAGATCATCCTCGCCGACGAGCCGATCGCCTCGCTCGACCCGCGCAATACCAAGGTCGTGATGGACGCGCTGCTGCGCATCAACCGGCACTACGGCATCACGGTGATGTGCAACCTGCACTCCCTCGATCTCGCCCGCACCTATTGCGACCGCCTGATCGGCATGTCCGCCGGCCGCGTCGTATTCGACGGCGTCCCGGCCGAGCTGACCGAGGACGTCGCTCGCGACCTCTACGGCCTCGAGGCCGAGGAGCTTCTCGATTTCGAGCCGGCGAGGCAGCCGGCCGCCGTGCCCGGCGGCATCGCCGTCGCGGCCTGAAGCCTGCCCCAAACATTCGAAAAACGGTGCCGCGATGGCGCCGTCAACCGCTGGAGACGACCGATGTTGAACCGCCGCACCCTGATCGGCGCCGCTGTCGCAGGCCTCGCGCTTGCCGGCGTCGTTTCGCCCGCTTTTGCCGACTGGAAGGCCGATTTCCCCGAGCTGACGATCGCCGTCATCCCTGCCGAGAACGCCTCGACCACCGCCGACCGCTACCAGCCGCTGGCCGACTATCTCGGCAAGCAGCTCGGCGTTCCGGTCAAGCTGGCCGTCGCCACCGACTATGCCGCCGTCATCGAGGCGCAGCGGGCCGGCAACGCCCAGATCGCCATGTATGGCCCGGCTTCCTATGCCCGCGCCGTGCTGACCGGCGTCGAGGTCGACCCGGTCGTCGTGCCGCGTCACTCGAACGGCGCCACCGGCTACTATTCGGTGATCTACACGCTCGCCGACGGCCCCTACAAGTCGATCGACGATTTGAAGGGCAAGACGCTCGCCCTGGTCGATTCCAACTCGACCTCCGGCAACAACGCGCCGCGCTTCTTCCTGCACCGCGACGGCAAGGACGTCGACACGTTCTTCGGCAAGGCGATCTTCGCCGGCAGCCATGACAACGCCGTTCTGGCGCTGGCCCAGGGCACGGTCGACGCCGCCGCCAATTCCTGGAACTCGGAAGACGATTCCAACCTGACCCGCATGATCTCCAAGGGCATTCTCAAGAATGCCGACGGCAAGCCGATGACGAAGGAAGACTTCCGCGTCGTCTTCAAGACCGACTTCCTCCCGGAAGGCCCGTATTCGGTGCTGTCGTCGCTGCCGGCCGATCTGAAGGCTCAGATCAAGCAGGCCTTCCTCGACATGCCGAAGAACGATGCCAAGGGCTTCGCGGCGCTTTCGGACGGCAAGGACACCGAGTTCGTCGCCGTCGAGCCGTCCGCCCTGCAGCCGGTCATCGACATGGTCAAGTTCAACGACGAGCAGCGCAAGAAGGGCTCCTGAGCCTCTTCCTGCCTTTTCCTGGGGCGGCCGGTCATCCGGCCGCCTTTTTCGTAACCGGCCGCATGTCGCGGTTGTCCGCCTGCAAGGCGGACTGAAGAACGAGCGGAGACGGCCCCTTGGCAACCGCCATTGCAAAGCTTCCGGACCAGCAGGCGGCGGCGCTGCGCCGCGCCTATGCCCAGTCCGTTTCGGCCAAGCGCATGAAGCTGCTGGCAGCCCTCGCCATCCTGGCGATCCTGGTGGTCATCAGCGCGCAGATGGCCGATGTCCGGCTCGGCAAGCTCGTCGCCAATATCGGCAATTTCGGCTCCTTCATCGGCCGCACGCTGCCGACGATCACCTTCGACAATTTCTTCGCCGACATCCGCGCCTGGTACTGGAATTTCGGCGGCTGGTTCCGCCTGCTGGTCGAGACCATCCTGATCGCCTATCTCGGCACGCTGCTCGGCGGCGTCGTCGCGTTCTGCCTCTGCTTCTTCGCCGCCGCCAATCTGGTCCGGCACAAGACGACGCGCTTCGTCGCGCGCCGCGTCCTCGAATTCTGCCGCACGGTGCCGGACATCGTCTTCGCGCTGATCTTTGTGATCGCCTTCGGCCTCGGCCCGATGGCGGGCGTGCTGGCGCTGACGATCCACACCGCCGGCGCGCTCGGCAAGCTGTTCGCCGAGGTGGTCGAGAACATCGACATGAAGCCGGTCGAGGGC
>JAEWAD010000234.1 GCA_023391905.1 Pseudomonadota bacterium
GGATGGCCTTGGTCTCGAGGAAGTCCTCCAGCCCGTATTCGGCATATTCGCGGCCATTGCCGGACTGCTTGTAGCCGCCGAACGGCACGCCGGCGTCCCAGGCCGGGTAGTTGATGTGGACGGCGCCGGCGCGCAGCCGCGCCGCCGTCTTCCGCGCCGTCTCGAGATCGGCCGACTGGACATAGGCCGCGAGGCCATAGGGCGTGTCGTTCGCCATCCGCACCGCGTCCTCGACGCTGTCATAGGGCAGGATCGACAGCACCGGCCCGAAGATCTCCTCACGCGAAATGCGCATCTCCGGCGTCACATCGGCGAAGATGGTCGGGCGGACATAGTAGCCGCGGTTGAGGCCGGCCGGGCGGCCGGGGCCGCCGGTGACCAGCGTCGCGCCCTCGGCGATGCCGCTTTCGATCAGGCCCTGGATCTTGTCGTACTGCACCTGGCTGACGACCGGGCCGAGCTTGCTCTCCGGCGCATCGGCGGGACCGACGACGAACGTCTTCGCCGCCTCGCGGGCATAGCCGATCACCTCGTCCTGGCGGTCGCGCGGCACGAACATGCGCGTCGGCGCGTTGCAGGACTGGCCGCTATTGCCGAAGCAGCCGGCGACGCCCTTCTTCACGGCGACGGCGAAATCGACGTCGGGGAACAGGATGTTGGCCGACTTGCCGCCGAGCTCCTGGGCAACGCGCTTGACCGTGTCGGCCGCCGCCTTCGCCACCAGGATGCCGGCGCGGGTCGAGCCGGTGAACGACATCATGTCGATGTCGGGATGGCTCGAAAGCGCCTCGCCGACGGTCGGGCCGTCGCCGTTGACGAGGTTGAACACGCCGGCCGGCACACCGGCCTCGTCGAGGATCTCGGCGAAGATGATGGCGTCGAGCGGCGCGATCTCGCTCGGCTTCAGCACCATGGTGCAGCCGGCGGCGAGCGCCGGGCCGACCTTGCAGGTGATCTGGTTCAGGGGCCAGTTCCACGGCGTGATCAGCCCGACGACGCCGATCGGCTCCTTGACCACCATCGAGGTGCCCTTGGCGTGCTGGAACGAGAAGTCCTTCAGCACCGCGACGATCTTCTCCAGATGCGCGAGGCCGATGCCGACCTGGTTGTCGAGGGCGAACTGGCGCGGCGCGCCCATCTCGCGCGAGACGGCGAGCGCCAGGTCGCGGCTCCGCTTCTTGTAGACGTCGACGATCTTGCGCAGCAGTTCGAGCCGCTCGGCCGGGCTGGTGAAGCCGAAGGTCTCGAAGGCGCGCTTCGCCGCGGCGACGGCCTTGTCGACATCGGCCTTGGAGCCGAGCG
Organism: Pseudomonadota bacterium; assembly: GCA_023391905.1. Lineage (GTDB taxonomy): Bacteria > Pseudomonadota > Alphaproteobacteria > Rhizobiales > Kaistiaceae > Kaistia. The sequence goes on from JAEWAD010000234.1 coordinate 1,303, forward strand.
AGATCTGCGCGAAGGCCTCCTCGCTGGAGGGATCGATCACGTCGAGGACGTTTGGCACCACCGGGTCGACCCAGGCGCCGTCGATGTAGAATTTGAGGTTGTGCGACATGATAAGCCCTCCGTTTTGTCGGTCGCGCTAGATTGGCCAGTCCGCCTGCCTTGTTCAACCGCGGCGGGAGGCTTCCCCCTGTCGTTCGGCAGCGATGTTGGATCGGCAGCCTTCATTTCTCCGCTTTCGCGCTCAAGATGGTGTTTCGTCGCCGGCGCGTCCATGGTGGAGCGCGGCACCACCACGACGGATTCACCATGACCGGAACGCTGACGGGTTTTTCGCGGCCTATCGACCTGTCCTTCGACGACCGGATGACGGTGGCGACGGAACTGGCCGTGCGGATGCTGGAGGCGGGGCTGATCCGGGCCGACCGGTTCCAGGATGCGCCGCACGACATCGCCACCTATGGCGACTTCACCAAGGACGGCCGCGAGCTCGGCCGGGACCTCGCGCGCTACGAGGCCTGGCGGTGCGACGACGCGGTCTCTGCCGCCCTCGACGACTATGGCCGGATGCTGGCCGAGCGGCTCGAGGCGCTCGAGGCGCGCTGGGCGGCCGACAACGACATCCGGCCCCGCTTCCAGATCGGCGACCGGATCCTGTGGCCGAAGGTCGCCGGCGAGGACAATGCCGGCATCGTCACCGGCATCGAGCCCGGCGCCCGCTATCTCGTCATGCACGACCGCGCTGCGGCGAGCGGGTCGCCGCTTCGCCATCGGGTCAATTTCGAGGATTGCCGCGCCGCGGGCGAGCCGGCGCCGCGACGGCGGACGCCGACCGACAGCCTGCCGCGCAAGATTCTCGCCGCCGCTTCCGCCTGGCTGACGGTCGAGGCGATGCACTTCACCGCCGCGATCCATCTCATCCTGCAGTGACCGCCACGGCGGTCCGTCAGCCCTTCGCTTCGGCTCCGGCCGGGCGCCGGGGGACGATGCCCAGCACCAGCGCGCAGCCGGCGATGATCACGGCGGCGCCGGCGAGCTGGATCGCGGTCAGCGGCTCGCCGAGCAGGCCGGCGCCGATCAGCACGGCGACGACGGTGACGACGAACTCGACGCTGATGGTGCGGGTCGCGCCGATGCGCCCGAGCAGCCAGAAATAGGTGACATAGGCGATCGCGCTCATCAGTCCGCCGAGCAGCAGCAGGTAGAGATAGTCGACCGGCTGCGGCACGCCGGGAACCGGCACGAGGACGAGCAGCGGCAGCGTCATCAGCCCGCCGGTGAAGAAGGAGCCGATCGTCACCTCGAACGGGCCGGTGTAGCGCAGGTAGCGGTTGGCGTAGTTGCTGCCGAAGGCGGCGCAGAAGGCGCTGGCGAGCGCGGCGGCGCAGCCGAGCACGAAGCCGGCCGTCACCGGCACGGCCGGGAAGCCGACCAAGAGCACGATGCCGCCGAAGCCGAGCAGCAGGCCGGCGACGCTGCGCCAGCTCATCCGTTCCGTGCCCCAGAGCCGGCCGATCACCATCGAGAACAGCGGGATCGAGGCGACGCAGATCGCCGCCATGGCGGTGCCGATCAGCGGCGTCGCGAAGGAGAGGCCGACCAGCTGCCCCGCCACCGTGGTGGCGCCGACAATGGTGAAGGCGCGCCATCCGGCGGCGAAGGAGAGGCGCCGGCGGGTCGCCAGCGCGACGGCATACAGCACGCCGCTCGCCAGCAGCGCGCGGATGGAGACGGCGCCGATCCAGCCGAAGGCGTGGATGACCTTGAGCATGACGAGGAAGGAGAAGCCCCAGGTCAGGGCCAGGAACAGATAGGCGAGCAGTTCGGACGGTTTCATGACGACGGGATCGACGGGCGGCGACGGGATGGCTCAGGGGAGGCGCCGGTCCGCGGGCTGGGCAGGGTGTCGGCCCGGACCGGAGGGCGCGACAGGCCAGCAGAAGCCACGACGCCGGGGTTTGTGCAAGCCCGGCGCGCTCGCCGCGCCGTTTGGCCGCCGGGGAGGGTGGGGCGGGGGAGCGCCGCGCGTCAGCGATAGACGATGCCGCCGTCGGTCAGGATGGCCTGGCCGGTGATGTAGTCGGAATCGGCGCTGGCGAGGAAGGCGACGAGCGCGGCGACGTCGTCCGGCGTCTGGGCCCGGCCGAGCGCGATGCCCTCGACATATTTCTTGTAGGTCTCGCCCTTTTTCGCGCCGGTCAGCTCGGCGAAGCGCTCGTCGATCTCGACCCACATGTCGGTGCCGACGATGCCGGGGCAATAGGCGTTCACGGTGATGCCGGCGCTGGCATATTCCTTGGCGGCGGCCTGGGTGAGGGCGCGGACGGCGAACTTGGTGGCGGAGTAGACGCCGAGCATGGCGAAGCCGTCATGGCCGGCGATCGACGAGGCGCTGATGATCTTGCCCTTGGTGCCGCGCGCCTTGAATTTCGCGGCGGCCGCCTGGATGCCCCAGAGCACGCCGTCGACATTGATGCGGAAGATGCGTTCGAGGTCCTCCGGCAGTACGTCGGCGAGCGGCTTCACCTGGGCGATGCCGGCATTGTTGACGATGATGTCGAAGCGGCCGAGCTGCGTCTCCGCATGGTCGACCGCCGCATAGACCTGGTCGCGCTGGCTGACGTCGGCGACGAAGGTCGTCGCCTGGCTGCCCAGCGCCGCGATCTCCTTCTGCACCGCGCCGATCTTGTCGGCCTTGACGTCGACCAGGGCGACGCTGGCGCCGTCCCTGGCGAGGCGGAGCGCGATGCCGCGGCCGATGCCCTGCCCGGCGCCGGTGACCAGGGCGACCTTGTTGCGGAGGGACATGCGATCTTCCTTTCGGCGGGCGAGCGCCCGGTCGGCGCCCGCGATGGAGCGGAATGCCGAAAGGAGAATAGGGCGGCCGGGTAGCGCGTCGAGTTCACGCGCCGAGCGGGCCGCGACCGCGAGAGCGCGCAGCAACACGCCGTCGGGCGGCGTCAGGTTCGGTCAACATGTCGTGGGAAAATTGGTGGAGCCGAGGGGAATCGAACCCCTGACCTCTGCAGTGCGATTGCAGCGCTCTCCCATCTGAGCTACGGCCCCG
>JAEWAD010000258.1 GCA_023391905.1 Pseudomonadota bacterium
GCGTCGGAACTGATGGTCGGAATCGAGGCGATCGCGCGGAAGGACCGCAAGAATTCGCTGGTGGCGACGGTGGGCGAGATCGAGGCGCTGCCCGGCGCGTCGAACGTCATCCCGGCCGAGGTGCGCCTGTCGCTCGACGTCCGCGCGGCGAGCGACGACGCGCGTCGGGACGCCGTGGCGGCGATCCTCTCCTTCGCTCGCAAGACCGAGGCCGTGCGCCAGGTCGCGCTCACCTTCGAGACGGTGCTCGAGAAGCCGGTTGCCACCTGCGGCCCGCGCATGATGGCGGCGATCCAGGAGGGCGCTTCCCGCGTCATGGGCAAGCCCGCGCAGGAACTCTTGTCCGGCGCCGGCCATGACGGACTGTCGATGGCGCATCTCTGCGAATACGGCATGATGTTCGTGCGCTGCCGGGGCGGCATCAGCCACAACCCGGCCGAGTTCGTCACGGTCGACGACATGGGCGCGGCCGTGGAAGGGCTCGTCGAGGCGATCCTGGCGCTGGCGCGGCAGGAGGAAGCCCGATGATCCGGGACGCCGTCGCGGCCAACTGGGAGCGCGAGGTCGCCTTCCTGCAGGCGATGATCCAGATCCCGAGCGACAATCCGCCCGGCCACTGCGCGCCGCACGCCGAGGCCACGGCCGCGGCGCTGGAGGCGCTCGGCTTCACGGTCGAGCAGCACCCCGTGCCGGAGCCCTATGTCCGCCAGCACGGCATGAAGAGCGTCACCAACCTGATCGTGCGCCAGACCTTCGGCGACGGCGAGGGACCGGTGATCGCGCTCAACGCGCATGGCGACGTGGTGCCGCCGGGCCTCGGCTGGACCACCGATCCCTATGGCGCCGAGGAGCGCGACGGCGCACTCTACGGGCGCGGCGCGGCCGTCTCGAAATCCGATTTCGCCACCTACGCCTTCGCGCTGCTGGCGTTGCGCCAGTCGCCGAAGCGCCTTTCGGGCGGCGTCGAGCTGCATTTGACCTATGACGAGGAGACAGGCGGCTTCGTCGGCCCGCAATGGCTGCTGGCGCATCAGCTGTCGAAGGCCGACTACGCCATCTCGGCCGGCTTCTCCTATGCCATCACGACGGCGCATAACGGCGCGCTGCATCTCGAAGTGGTCGTGCGCGGCCGCCAGGCCCATGCCGCCATGCCGTCCTCCGGTGTCGACGCGCTGGAGGCCGCCACGCCGATCCTGACCGCCATCTATGCCGAGCGGCGGCGGCTCGCCGAGCGCGTCTCGACGGAGCGGGGCATCGGTTCGCCGCAGATCACCGTCGGGCTGATCTCGGGCGGCATCAACACCAATGTCGTCCCCGACCGGATCGCCTTCCGGATCGACCGGCGCCTGATCCCGGAAGAGCAGGGCGAGGCTGTCGAGGCGGAATTGATCGCCTTGGTCGAGGCAGCGACGCCCGATACCGACGGCGTCGAGGTGGAATGCCGGCGCATCATGCTGGCGGAGCCGCTCCGGCCGCTGCCGGGCGTCGAGCGCCTCGTGGAGGCCGTGCAGGGGCCTGCCAAGGCCGTGTTGGGCTTCCCGATCGAGCCGACCGGCGCGCCGCTCTACACCGATGCGCGCCACTATTCGGCGGCGGGCATCCCGACCATTCTCTACGGCGCGGGCCCGCGCTCGATCCTCGAGGCGAACGCCCATTCGGCCGATGAGCATGTTCAGCTGTCGGACCTGCGGGCGGCGACCGAGATCGTCGCGCTGGCGCTGGAAGACCTCCTCACCGCGTGAGCCGTCGTAGCGCACCTGCTGGAACTGTCTTCTCACCTCTCCCGGCGGGAGTGGTCGGCTCGAAGAGCCGGGTGAGGGGTTAGGGAACTATCCGGTTAGGCCGTAAACCCTCACCCGCCGGCCTGTGGCCGTCGACCTCTCCCACAGGGAGAGGTGAAGCGGGGGCGTTTTTCATGGCAGTTGCGACCGGACCTCTCCGTGCCCCCAGCGCCCGGTTCTCGACCTGGATGCGGTAAGCGAGCATGGCGAGGTTCAGGATGCCGAACACCAGCGCCGGCACCAGCAGGTTGAGCACCAGCGCCAGGAGGGGGATCTCCAGGGCGACGACGACGTAGTTCGGATGCCGCAGAAGGCGATAGGGGCCGCTCGTCCGCAGCGGCGCCTCGTCGAGCGTGATGATGCGGGTGGTCCAGTAGGGCCCGAGCGTCGCCAGCACCCAGAGGCGCAGTCCCTGCAGCAGGGCGAATGCCGCGATCAGGATCCAGTTCACTGGCGGGTTGGGCGCCGTCCATGCCGCGAGCGTGACCAGCCAGGCGGCATGCAGCAACACGATGACGGGATAGTGCTCCGCGCCGACCTCCCTTGCGCCGCGCGCCAGAAGGTTGCGCGTGTTGCGCCGGGCATAGGCGAGTTCGACGAGGCGTTGCAGGAGCACCGCGAGCAGGAGCCAGTAGGCCCAGCCGATCCCCATCAGCTTTCCACCCGGATCATCTGGAAGGCGGCGGTGAAGCCCGGGCCGAGCGACGACGCCAGCAAGTTGCCCTTCACGCCCGTGCGGATCAGCTCGTCGAGCACGAACAGCACCGTCGGCGCCGACATGTTGCCATAGCCTGCCAGCACGCGCCGCTCGGCGTCGAGGCCGAACTTCGGATAGCCGAAGACAATTTCCAGCTCGTCCATCACCTTGGCGCCGCCCGGATGGCAGCATGGCCGGTCGATCTCGTCGCGGGACAGGCCGTGGCGGTCGAGGAAGCCGGCGAGGGCGGCCGGGTAGTCGCCGGCGATGATCTGCGGAATGCTCTGCTGGAAGATGACGTCGAAGCCCTGCGCGTCGATGTTCCAGCCCATCACGTCGAGCGTGTCGGGCCAGCAATGTTCGCCGCCGAGGCCGAGCGTGGCGATGGCGGCCGCGTCGTGACCGCCGGTGACCACGGCGGCGGCCGCTCCGTCGCCGAACAGCGCGCTGGCGACCAGGTTGCTCTTGGTCAAACGGTCATAGCGGAAGGCGAGGCTGGAGAGCTCGACGACGATCATCAGACAGCGGAGGCCTGGCTCGGAACGGGCCATCTGCGCCGTGCGCGTCAGCCCGAGGACGCCGCCGGCGCAGCCGAGCCCGAACACGGGCAGCCGCATGACGTCGCTGCGAAAGGGAATGAGGTTCATCAGCCGAGCGTCGATGCTGGGCGTCGAGATGCCGGTCGACGAGATGAAGACGATGACGTCGATGTCCTGCGGACGCAGCTCTGCCCGGGCGAGGGCGCTGTTGGCGGCCTCGAAGGCGAGGGTGGTCGCGTGCTGCTGGTAGAGGCGCGTCTTCTCCTCGAAATCCGCCGGCCCGAGGAACCATTCGACCGGACGGCAGCTGTAGCGGCCGTCGATGGCCGCGTTGTCGAAGACCTGCTCCAGCTGGTCGAAGAACGGCATCCGGCTGCCGAACACCTCACGCGCGCGTTCCTTGGCGACCGATTGCGGGATCCGGTATGCCGGCACCGCGGTGACGAGGGAGCGGAGGCTCGCAGGCGTGGCACCGCCGGCCGCGCGCCTCGAGAGCTCAGGAAGATGCTGTACGTTCATCGACGCGCTCCCGTCCGAAGGGCGAATGCGGACGGAAGGCGGCGGACGCTGCAAATGGGCGTCCGGAACCGCCTTCCGTCGTCATATCGGACCCGCGGCCGCGGCAGGCCGTCGGGCCCGACACGCCTGGCATCAGTCGACGGGATTTCCCGCGATCGCCGCGGCGAGATCCTCGTACTGCTCGCATTCCTTGTTGCCGCACAGTTTCTCGATGATGCCGAGCTCGGCCTTGGCGAGCTCCATCTTCCCGGCGCTGGCATAGCCTTCGCCGAGATATTCGCGCGTGTTGATGTTGTTGGGATCGATGGCCAGCGCCTGCTTGTAGAAGCCGATGCCGACGTCGGTATCGCCCTTCTTGCGGTGGCTGTAGCCGATGTAGGTCAGCACCATCGCGTCCTGCTTGTTCTGCACGGCGTCGAGCACGATCAGGGCGTCGTCGTAATAGCCCGCCAGCGCCAGCGCGCGACCCTGCTCGAGCAGTTCCTTGTCCGGCAGGTTGCTGGACTGGGCGCGCACGCAGCGCCGGACCTTCTTGTCCCAGACGAGACCCTGGCGGCATTGCGGCGGCACGCCGCCCGCGCCCGATGAACCGCCGCCACCACCACCGCCGCCACCACTGGCGGCGAGGACAGGCATCGCGCTGCCGAAGCCCATCATGCCCACGAAGATCGCGGCCAGCGCGGCGCGCGTCAGGTTGTCGAAATGCGGTTTCATCATCGTCGTCACCCTTCTGCGGTTGCAGACGCTGAAACATTCATAGGTGGCGCCCTATTCGATGCCGGCAGGACGGCGGGCGATCACGAAATGGTGAGCTGCGAATTTGCGGGCGAAAGGGGCGGCGGCCTGCGACGGGAGCCGCTGCCCCTGAGAATCCGCCGGAGAGCGGACAGGTCGCTTTGAACCTTACTCGACCGGCTTGCCGGCGACCGCGGCAGCCAGATCCTCGTACTGCTCGCATTCGGTATTGCCGCACAGCTTCTGCACGATGACGAGCTCGGCCTTGGCGAGCTCCATCCTTCCGGCGCTGGCATAGCCTTCGCCGAGATACTCATGCGTGTTCAAGTTGTTCGGATCGAGCGCGAGCGCCTGCTTGTAGAAGTCGATGCCGACGTCGGTATCGCCCTTCTTGCGGTGGCTGTAGCCGATATAGGTCAGCACCATCGCGTCCTTCTTGTTCTGGACGGCGTCCAGGACGTCGAGGGCGTTGTCGTGATAGCCGGCGAGGGCTAGCTGACGGCCCTGCTGGAACAGTTCCTGGTCCGTCAGGCCGCTCGACTTCGCCTTCACGCAGCGATGAACCTTCTGGCTGAAGACGAGGCCGCGACGGCAGACCTGATCAGCGGGCATGAAGTGGCTGCTGCCACTGCTGCCGCTGCTCGCGCCGCCACCGCCGCCGCCCATGCCGCCCCCGCCGCCACCGCTGCTT
>JAEWAD010000263.1 GCA_023391905.1 Pseudomonadota bacterium
TGGATCCCGGATCTCCGCTTCGCTGCGTCCGGGATGACGGCGAGCGGATGGAGAGGCGGGGTGCCTCATGAGGCGGCTACCGGATCCTCCCGGAGCGAAAAGTGAATAGGGCGCTTGTCGAGGCTCAATAGGCTGCCACACCCTCCGCCGTCATCCCTGCGAAAGCAGGGATCCATGCCTCCGGCGGCGAGCGGGTGGCGACAGCGCCGACCTCACGCCGTGCCATGCGTCAGCACGTCGATGTGGTGGGCGTGGCGGACGGCGCCGCGGGCGGCTTCGTTCTGGTTGAAGATCTCCAGCGTCTCCGTCTCGTCGCCGGCGACCGGCATCAGCGCGGCGTCCATATACGCCTTCCTGGCCGGGTCCTTCTCGATGCGGCGGCGCTGCCACTCAAGCTTGCCGAGCAGCCAGAGCAGCTTCGCGCTCTTCGCCACCGTCTCGGCGGCGTGGCGGGGATAGAAGCGCCAGGCCGGCTCGATCGGCAGCCCCGGGCGGCGGTCCAGCCGATCCTTGAAGCGGATGACGCCGCCCTGCAGCGGGTGTACGTGTTCGACGTCGACCGAGGTGGAGAACCACATCAGGAGTTTCATGATGCTGGTGGTCTTCACGCCGGTCGCCGCCGCGCGGCGCAGGATCGTCACCATGTGCTCGGGCGAATAGAACAGCCGCCACGCTTCGCGATAGATGCCTTCCCACTCGGACTGGCTCATCAGCGCATGCGCGGTGACGGCGTGTTCGAGATCGTATTTGTTGAGGTCGCCATCCATGGCGATGCCCTTGCGGTGCAGGGTCTGGTGGTCCTCGGAGCCCGGCAGTGGCGTCAGGAAGAAGAATTCGAGGATGTCGAGCGGCAGCTCGCGCTGGATGATGCCGATGTCGCGGCGGATGCTCTCCGGCGTGTCGTTCGGGAAGCCGAGGATGTAGCCGGCATAGGTGATGATGCCCTCGTGCTTCCAGTCGAGCAGCATCTTGCGGTACTCGGTGATCTTGTTCTGCCGCTTCTTCGCGGCCATCAGATTGTCGGGGTTGATGTTCTCGAGCCCGATGAAAACGCGGCTGACGCCGGCCCGCTTGCACTTCGCAATGAAGTTCGGGATCTTGTGGCAGAGCGTGTCGACCTGGATCATCAGGCCGATCTTCATGCCTTCGCGTTCCCGCAATGCGATGATGCGGTCGAGGATGACCTCCCAGTCCTTGTTGCGGGCGAAATTGTCGTCGGTGATGAAGTAGTTGTGGATCCCCTGCGCCAGGTTCTCGCGGATCAGCTTCTCGACGTCATCCGGCGAGCGGCGGCGCGACTTGCGGCCCTGCACGTTGATGATGGTGCAGAACGAGCACTGGAAGGGACAGCCGCGTCCGGCGTCAAAGGAGGTGTTGCCGCCGAGCGTTCGGGCGACATAGCCCGCCGGCAGGAAGGGCGGCGGCGTGCCTTCGACGCTCGGTAGCTCGTTCATGTAGTTGTAGAGCGGCTGCAGCGTTCCGGCGGCGGCGTCCTGCAGGACGCGGTCGAGCCGATCCTCCGCCTCGCCGGCGAACAGGCTGACGCCGAGATCGAGCGCCTGCTGCAGGTCGACATGCAGGTCGGGCAGCATGGCGAGGCAGCCGGAGACATGGAAGCCGCCCATCGCGACGGGAACGCCGGCGGCGCGCAGCGGCCGCGCGAGATCGAGCGCGTGCGGATACTGGTTCGACTGCACGCCGACGAGCCCGACCAGGCCGAAATGACCGTTCTGCCGGAACTCCTCGATGATCTCGTCGACGCGGACGCGGGTGTTGGTCTCGTCGATGGCGCGGATGTCGAGGCTGACGTCGTCGCCGAGCACGCGCCGCGCGTCGCAATCCGCCGCCAGGCCGTAGAGGCTGGCGAGCGAGTTGGACGGGATCATCGAGCGGCGCCAGCGGATCACATAGCCGTCGTCATCATAATGCGACGGCTTGATCAGGACGAGAAGGAAGCGCCGCGTCATGGGCGGCGCTCCGGATGCACTGCGGACGGCATGGCGGCTTCCCCCTGCGGGCATGGCACATGCGCCCCCGAATGCGGGACGTGCCTTACCTTACGGAGTGGCGGCGCGTTCGGCAATGCCGCGCGCCGCCTGCCTTGTTTCGCCTATTCGGCCGCGACGGAGGCCGGGCCGTTCAGCCAGGCGGCCGCGTCGGCGCGGGCGCGGGCGGTGAGCGCCTTCTTCTTGGCGATCGCCTTGTCGTTGCCGCGCAGCTTGACGCCCGGCTCCTTCGGGATCTCGACCGGCGGGAACAGGCCGAAATTGACGTTCATCGGCTGGAACGAGCGGCTGCCGGCTTCCTCGTCGACGAGATGGCCGCCGGTGATATGGCCCAGGAGGGCGCCGAAGGCGGTGGTGGCCGGTGGCGGCACCGGCACCTCGCCGAGGCGCTCGGCGGCGGCGAAGCGGCCGGCGAGCAGGCCGATCGAGGCCGACTCAACATAGCCCTCGCAGCCGGTGATCTGGCCGGCGAAGCGCAGCCGCGACTGCGCCTTCAGGCGGAGCAGCGGATCGAGCAGCTTGGGCGAATTGAGGAAGGTGTTGCGGTGCAGGCCGCCGAGCCGCGCGAACTGGGCGTTCTCGAGGCCCGGGATCATGCGCAGCACGTCGGTCTGGGCGCCGTATTTCAGCTTCGTCTGGAAGCCGACCATGTTGTAGAGCGTGCCGAGCGCATTGTCCTGGCGGAGCTGGACGATGGCGTGCGGCTTGACGGTCGGGTTGCGCGGATTGGTGAGGCCGACGGGCTTCATCGGGCCGAAGCGCAGCGTCTCGCGGCCGCGCTCGGCCATGATCTCGATCGGCAGGCAGCCGTCGAAATAGGGCGTCGAGGCTTCCCAGTCCTTGAAATCGGTCTTGTCGCCGGCGATCAGCGCGTCGAGGAAGGCGTTGTACTGCGCCTCGTCCATCGGGCAGTTGATGTAGTCGGCGCCATTGCCGCCGGGGCCGACCTTGTCGTAGCGCGACTGGAACCAGGCGACGTCCATGTTGATGGAGTCGAAATAGATGATCGGCGCGATAGCGTCGAAGAAGGCGAGCGAGTCGGCGCCGGTCAGGCCGCGGATCGCCTCGGACAGGCCGGGCGAGGTGAGGGGGCCGGTGGCGATGATGACATTGTCCCACTCGGCCGGCGGCAGGCCGTCGATCTCGCGACGGTCGATGGTGACGAGCGGGTGATCCTCGAGCGCCTTGGTGACGGCCTGCGAGAAACCCTCGCGGTCGACGGCGAGCGCGCCGCCGGCGGGAACCTGGTTGCTGTCGCCCATGCGCATGATCAGCGAGTTCGCCATGCGCAGTTCGGCGTGCAGCAGGCCGACGGCATTGGTCTCGGCGTCGTCCGAGCGGAACGAGTTCGAGCAGACGAGTTCGGCCAAGCCGTCCGTCTTGTGCGCGTCGGTGCCGCGCACGGGGCGCATCTCGTGCAGGACGACGGGAATGCCGCGATTGACGATCTGCCAGGCGGCTTCGGATCCGGCGAGACCGCCGCCGATGATGTGAATGGGGTCTGTTTTCATGGCGCGGAGATTATTGCGCCGGAGCCGTTCGGACAACCGCGCAAAAGGCGAAGCCGAGCGGACAAAAGAAAACGCCCGTCGGGGAGGAGGTCGACGGGCGTTCTCTTTGGGTGGCGCTTCGCGAGGGAGGAGGTTCGCTGGCGCCGTATCGCGGGGACGAGGGAGGAGGTTCGTCCCGTGCGAATTCCGTTCCGGCTCAGTAACCGGCGGTCTGCTTGGCGATCTGCGAGATGTCGGCGCGGTTGATGCCGAGATCATTCAGCTCGCGATTGGTCAAGCGCATCAACTCGCCGTAGGTCTCGCGATACTTGCGCCAGGTCTTGTAGGAGGCGAGGACGTTCATGGCCATTGTTCTTTTCCCTTCGGACAATCGGACTACTGCGTCATCGACGGCGATCTGTTTGGGTGGCGCCGTCCTTGTTGATCCGAATATAGGGGAAGCCGCCGAAAACGAGCACTGCGAGAAAGCGCATGGCTGGCTTGCATATGATGCAGAGCAGCAATCGATTCTGCATAATTGTTGCACTGCAATATTGCCCAATCGGGCAGCATGCCGTCAGGATGCAGCAGCGATCGGGCCTTCGCGGTCAGGTTGATCCGCAACGATCCGCACGGGGAATTCGGAATGCTGAAGAGGCACATGCTCGGCGGTCTCGCCGCCACCGGGCTGCTCCTGGCGTCGGCCGGGCTCGACGCCGCGATGGCGCTGTCGCCGGTCAAGATTCGCTACTGCCATGGCTATGGCTGCCGCATGAAGTCGCCGGTGACCTTCTCCGTCGGTGACCTGATGGCGCTGAAGCGGATCATGGACAGCGGCCGCGGCAGTCCGGCGGCCGAGCGCGCCGCCATCTCGCGCGCCAGCCAGTGGTACGAACGCAAGGCCGGCGCGCAGACCGGAACCTCCGGCGACGGCGCCAAGGGCGAATTCGGGGTCTACACGCCGCTGTCGCAGCTCGACTGCATCGACGAGATGACCAACACGACGACGCTGCTGAAGCTGATCGCGCGCGAGGGCTGGCTGCGCCACCACACGGTCGGTCCCTCGGCCAGCCGCGGCATCCTCCTCGACGGCCGTTATCCGCACAACACCGCCACCATTGTCGAGAGGACGGGCGGCAAGCGCTGGGTGGTCGACAGCTGGGTGCGCGCCAATGCGGAGCCGCCCGACATCAAGCCGCTCGATGTCTGGAAGCGCGAAGGCGGCCGGCGCGGCTGACGCGCCGGTCCGCTTTGGGTTGTGGGGCCGCGTCCCGATGAACCGCTAGACGACGACCTTGCGGTAGAGATGCCAGGTCGCGTGGCCGA
>JAEWAD010000158.1 GCA_023391905.1 Pseudomonadota bacterium
CGCCCGGCAGCAGGAAGATGTCCTCGATGACGACGACGCTGCCGAACAGGAAGCCGAACTCGACGGCGGCGACGTTCAGGTAGGGGATGAAGGCGTTGCGCATCGAATGGCGGAACACGATCGTCCGGCTGTTCGCGCCCTTGGCCTCGGCGGTGCGGACATAGTCGGTCGACAGCACCTCGAGCATCGAGGCGCGCATGATGCGGATCAGCAGCGCCGACGAGACGATGCCGAGCGACAGCGCCGGCATGATCATCTGCTTCAGATTCATCACCGGATTGACGGTGAAGGGCGTGAAGCCACCCGGCGGCAGCCAGCGCAGCGTCAGCGTGAAGACAAGGACCAGCAGCGTCGCCAGCCAGAAATTCGGGATCGCGCCGAGGATCGTCGCCAGGAAGGTGATGGAGCGGTCGGCACCCTTCTGGTGCCGGCGCGCCGCCCAGGCGCCGAGCGGGATGGCGATCAGGTTGGCGATGATGAAGGCGAAGATCGCCAGTTCCAGCGTGACCGGCAGCCGCTTCAGAAGCTCGGGGCCGACGGCGACGCCGTTCTGGAACGAGGTGCCGAAATCGCCTCGCAGCGTCCGGCCGAGCCATTCGCCGTATTGGACGACGAGCGGACGGTCGAGGCCGTGCTGCGCCTCGAAGCGCTGGATGGCCTGGGCGGTGGCGTGGATGCCGAGCGCGGACTTGGCGGCGGAACCGGGCAGGACGTTGATCGTGACGAACAGCACGACGGACGCCGCGAACAAGGTCAGCACGAAGCCGGACAGCCTGGTCAGAACGAGCCTGATCATGGAGAGGGAGCGACCTGGAAAAGAGGAAGCCCGCCGTCGGATCGAATCCGGACGGCGGGCTCTGAAAGGATCAGGGAGCCAGCCAGGCGTCCTTGATGGTCTTCAGGAAGCCGGTGCGCATCGGCTTGTAGTTCTTCAGCTGATCGGTGTGCGCGGTCAGGATCCACGCATTGACCAGCGGCACGATCGGCATCTCTTCGAGCGACAGTTCCTGCTGGCGCTTGTAGGAGGCCTTGCGGGCTTCCTCCGTCGTGCCCGACTTGGCCTCGTCGAGGATCGCCGTCATCGGGTCCGAACAGCTCTTCTGGACGTTGATGCCGGTGTTGCAGGAATAGTTGCTGGTGACGAAATCGTCCGGATCGGCGAGCGGGCTGACCCAGTACATCGCCGTCATGTCGAACTTGCTCGGACCCCAGACCTCATCCCAGTAGCGCGGGATTTCCATGGTCGTGATCTTGGCCCTGATGCCGACGGCGGCGAGGTTCGCCTGGATGATCGGCGCCATCGCGACCATGGCCGGGAAGGACGAGGCCATGGTGAGCGAGGTCTCGAAGCCGTCCGGGAAGCCGGCCTCGGCGAGCAGCGCCTTGGCCTTCTCGGGGTTGGCGGCCGGCGTGAATTCCTTCAGGTCGGCATAGGCCCAGTTCCACTCCGGGATGACGCCGCCGAGGATCGGCGTGGCCTGGCCGAAGAAGGTGCCGGCGGTGATCGCCTGGCGGTCGATCGCGTGCGCGATGGCCTGGCGGACCTTCGGATTGTCGAGCGGCGCCGTCGTGTTGTTCGGCAGCAGCCAGTAGTAGCGCGAGCCTTCCAGCGTCTGGCCGACGAGGCCCGGCGTGGCGGAGATCGTCGCCCAGTCCTTGGCCGGGATCTCGTTCGAGAAGTTCACCGTGCCGGAGATCAGCGCGTTGGTCAGCGCCGTCACGTCGGCGATCAGGTGCATCTCGATCGCGTCGAAATAGGGCTTGCCCTCTTCGTAGAAGTCCGCGTTGCGCTCGAAATTGACCATCGAACGCGGCGTGTAGGACACGAACTTGAACGGGCCGCTGCCGACCGGCTGCGAGTTCAGGTCGTGGCCGCTCTCGACCAGCTTCTTCGGCACGATCGAGGAGCCCGGGAAGGCCATGTAGATCAGGAACGGGCCGGTCGGCTTCGAAAGGTTGAAGCGGACCGTGAGCGGATCGACGACGTCGATCGATTCGATCGTCTCGACCTGCGAGGCGTAGGAATAGCCGCTGTCGGGCGCGCGCAGGCGATCGAAGGTGAACTTGACGTCCTCGGCGGTGACCGGGTCGCCATTGTGGAACTTGACGCCTTCGCGCAGCTTGAAGGCGTAGGTCTTGCCGTCTTCCGAGACCTCATAGCCGGTGGCGAGGTCGGGATAGGGCTTGGCGTCGGGATCGAGCGACATCAGCGTCGAATAGACCTGCTCGATCACCACATGCGACATGCCGCTCGGGCCGCGCGCCGGGTCGAAGCCGGCCGGATCGGCCGAGAAGGCGAGCTTCAGCACGCCGCCGCGGACGGGCTCTTCGGCAAAAGCCGGAGCCATGCCGAGCGGCAGGCCGACGGCCATCACGGCAGCCGCCGCGACGCTGGCCTTCAGGATGAAACGACGGCTAACCGTCGCGCGCCGATGAACTGTCATGATGGATCGATCTCCCCTGCAATCGAACGCTGTCCGCGCTGCGTTTGGCGGGCGCGGATTGTCATTCGCACCCCCTCGGCGCGCCTGACGAAAAGTTGAATACACTTGAATTTCAGGAAAGTCATCACGCCGGTCAAGGGCAAATGCTGGTCATGCTCAGCCGAATTTCTGGGCATTCAGGCGCTGTTTTCACGGCGGTGGTTGCGCTACAAGATCATTCAACAGCCGCCGAGAATGTAAGCTCTTTGATGCGTGATATGGACAAGGCCACGGATGCCGGCAGCGATGCGGATGCGCCATCGCTCGGGGCGCAGCTGCGCCATCTTCGCCGGCTCAAGGGATTGCGCCTGAAGGACCTTGCGATCGAGCTCGGCTGCTCGGAGAGCATGCTCTCCAAGGTCGAGAACGATCGCGCCGACCCGTCGCTGCACCTGCTGCACCGGCTGGCGGAAGCGCTCGGCACGCCTGTGCAGGCCTTGTTCAGCGACACGGCCAAGGCGCCGCTGACGGTCTATCGCAATGGAGAGCGCCCGGTCCTGGCGCTCGAACGGCGCGGCTCCGGGCCGCCGCTCGCCAGTTTCGAGCGGATGATCCCCTATGCCGAAGGGCGGACCCTCAACGCCAACGTGCATGTCGTGCCGCCGGGCGGCGGTTCGAACGGCGTCCTCCGCCATGTCGGCGAGGAAGTCGGCTATGTCATCGAGGGCACGATCGAGCTGGTCGTCGACGGCCATGCCGTCGTCATCGGCGCCGGCAGCTCGTTCTTCTTCCAGTCGTCGCTGCCGCACAGCTACAGCAATATCGGCACGGTGGTCGCCCGCATCGTCTGGGTCAACTCGCCGCCCTATTGAGGCTGTTGGGCAGCCTGCCGAACATGTCCGAAATTTAACCGGGTGGACATCCGGACGTTTCACGCCGGCCTGCGTGGCTGCGGCGCGATCCGTGCATCCTTTAACCTGCTGAAACGGCTTGGAGATTCCGGACTGCCGTCAGCGCGGTGCGCGGACCGGGGCGCCGGGGCGCGTCGAAGCCCGGCGGCGTTTCGCTGCGGTCCGGCGGGCGGTGTTTGTCTTCCCGGGACGGTGCTCCAGTTGATTGCCCGGGTCGGAGGCGTTCATACCCCGGCGTGGCGCGCTCCGGCGAAACTGGAGGATGATCATGAACAGGAAAATCGCTCTCGCGACCGCAACGGCGATGGCTTTCGCCGCCCTGACGGCGGGCGTCCCGGCTTCGGCCGCGACGACGCACGGCTTGAGCTGCAAGGCCGGCACGCAGGCGACCCGAGTGATGGAGAAGGGCAAGCATGTCTGGCGGTGCGAGCCGCAGGCCCACCACACTTCCATGAAGTCGCATGACACCATGGCGCCGCAGGGCTCGTCCTCGGGCGGCACGAGCTACTAGCACCCGAGCCTCTTCGCGCACCCGCCCGGGCGCGCAACCGATCCCGCGGTGATGCAGGGGCGGCCGGGTCATCCGGCCGCCCTTCATCGTCTGTCAGGCGGCGCGGCCCTGGTAGCGCGACAGGCCCAGGTCGTCCGACCGGATCTCCGGGCGCTTGCCGTCGATCAGGTCGGCGATGAGCCGACCCGAGCCGCAGGCCATCGTCCAGCCCAGCGTGCCGTGGCCGGTGTTCAGATAGAGATTGTCGAAGCGGGTCGGGCCAATCACCGGCGTGCCGTCCGGCGTCATCGGGCGAAGGCCGCACCAGAAGCTCGCCTGCGACTGGTCGCCGGCGCCGCCGAACAGATCCTCGACGGAATAGACCAGCGTCGCCTTGCGGGCGGGTGGCAGGTCGCGGTTGAAGCCGGCGATCTCGGCCATGCCGCCGACGCGGATGCGGTCACCGAGCCTGGTGATGGCGATCTTGTAGGTCTCGTCCA
>JAEWAD010000294.1 GCA_023391905.1 Pseudomonadota bacterium
GCCGATGACCTCGGGGATGAGCATGGAGACCGGCTGGCCGAGCATGGCCGCCTCGGCCTCGATGCCGCCGACGCCCCAGCCGAGCACGCCGAGGCCGTTCACCATGGTGGTGTGGCTGTCGGTGCCGACGCAGGTGTCGGGATAGGCGACGGTCTCGCCGTCCTCGGTCTTGGTCCAGACGGTCTGGGCCAGGTATTCGAGGTTGACCTGGTGGCAGATGCCGGTGCCGGGCGGCACGACGCGGAAATTGTCGAAGGCCGACTGGCCCCACTTCAGGAAGCGGTAGCGCTCCTGGTTCTGCTTGTATTCCTCGGCGACGTTCTTGCCGAAGGCCTGCTGGTTGCCGAAGAAATTGACGATGACGGAGTGGTCGATGACCAGGTCGACCGGCACCAGCGGGTTGATCCGCTTGGCGTCGCCGCCGAGATTGACCATCGCGTCACGCATGGCGGCGAGGTCGACCACGGCCGGAACGCCGGTGAAGTCCTGCATCAGCACGCGCGCCGGGCGATAGGCGATCTCGCGCTCGTCCTTGCCGCGCGACACCAGCCAATCCTTGATGGCGATGATGTCGGTCTTGGTGACGGTGCGGCCATCTTCGTTGCGGAGCAGGTTCTCGAGCAGCACCTTCAACGAGAAGGGCAGCGTGGAGATGCCGGGAAGCCCGTTCTGCTCCGCGTCCTTCAGGCTGAAATAGACATAGCTCTCCGCGCCGACCTGCAGGGTCTTGCGGGATTTGAAGCTGTCGGGATGCTGGGTGCTCACGGTAGGATTCGTCCTCGGTTCAGTCGCGGAAACGCCTAGCCGAAGTCGAAGCACGAAGCGTGCCCGACCCGGTCAGGCGCACCCAAGGAGGCGGCGGAGTATGGCTCGGCACGCGGTCCATCCCTGGGGTGGTGACGCAGGTCTCGACCGCGGCGCGACCGGCGCGCCGGGTTGCAGGCCTTATAATGAATTTCGTAAGGAGAAGCCAGATCAACGAAAGTCGCTGCGCTTGGAATCTTTCAAAGCTGCTCAACCGCAACCGAACCCGACGTCAGCTCCGGGCCGGGGCTGCGCATGAATCGTGCGTCCAGCCAGCTGTCGGCGAGAGAAATTGCCGTAAATCGCGGTGGCAGAAGCATTTTTTCTGATATTTCGTTCCGTCTGCAGGATGGCGAACTGCTTGCGGTGACCGGTGCCAACGGGGCGGGCAAATCGACGCTGCTGCGCGCCGTCGCCGGACTGCTGCCGCTCGCGGCGGGCTCCATCCGCCTCGAAACCGCCGATACCGAGCCGAAGCCGGTCAGCGAAAGCGCTCATTATTTCGGCCATCTCGACGGGCTCAAGCCGTCGCTCACGGTGCACGACAACCTGGCGCTCTGGGCCCGAGTCACGGGCGTCCCCGGCGTCTCCGTGATCGAGGCGCTGGAAGAGGTCGAGCTCGACCATCTCGACGACATGCCGGCCGGCTATCTCTCGGCCGGCCAGCGGCGCCGGGCGAGCCTGGCGCGGCTGCTCGTCGTGCGCCGGCCGCTCTGGCTGCTCGACGAGCCGACCTCGGCGCTCGACGCGCGCTCGGAAGCCGTGTTCGGCGCGCTGCTCGCGGCGCATCTTGGCGCCGGCGGCCTGGCGATCGCCGCCACCCATCGCCCCCTTCCCGTCGCGACCGCCGCGACGCTTCGCATCGGTGCCGCATGACGGGCCTGTTCCTGGCCCTGGTCGGGCGCACCGTGAAGCTTTCGCTCGGCGCCGGCGGCGGCGCCTTCGTCGGGCTGATCTTCTTCCTGTCGGTGGTGGCGGTCGTGCCGTTCGGCGTCGGCCCGGACATGAAGCTGCTCGCCCGCATCGGCCCGGCCATGCTCTGGATCGCGGCGCTGCTCGCCACCCTGCTCGGCCTCGACCGCCTGTTCCAGGACGACCGCGACGACGGTAGCCTCGACCAGCTGATGCTCTCCGGCCTGCCGCTCGAGCTGGTGGCGCTCGCCAAGGCGATCGGCCACTGGCTGGCGACCGGCCTGCCGCTCGTGCTCGGCGCGCCGGTCTTCGGCCTGATCCTCGGCCTCGACGCGACGGCGATCGGCCTCGTCACGCTGACGCTGCTGATCGGCACGCCGGCGCTGATCTTCATCGGCGCGATCGGCGCGGCGCTGATCACGGCGCTCCGCCGCGGCGGCCTGCTGGTTGCCGTGCTGGTGCTGCCCTTCACCATTCCCGTGCTGATCTTCGGCGTCAGCACGATCACGGCGGTCACGACGACGGGCCTGCCGGTGATGCCGCCGCTCCTGATCCTGGTGGCGCTCTCCATGGCGAGCGCCGTGATCGGCCCGATCGCCGCCGCCGCGGCGCTGCGCGCCGGGATGGACTGAGAGCCCGTCGGCTCCGCTTTCGCCCATCTCCGCCATCATCCTGAGGTGCTTCGCGAAGCGAAGCCTCGAAGGAGGATCCAGCGGACGCTCCCGTGTGCCGGCGAAAGTCCGGCATCCCCTGGACCCTCCTTCGAGGCGGCCCGGCCATGCCGGGCACCTCAGGATGATGGTCGAGGCCCGGTGGCCGTTCAAAAACGAAAAACGCCGCCCGAAGGCCGCGCTTTCACTCTGCGATAGCC
>JAEWAD010000482.1 GCA_023391905.1 Pseudomonadota bacterium
GTCATGGCCGACGCCAGCGTGCAGGATCAGCCGGGCCTCGAGCAAACGCCGCCCCAATCGGAGACGCCGGGCATCCGCTTCCTGCTTGGGAGCCTGGCGCTGCAGAATCTGGGACGCCGGAAGATACGGACCCTCTTGCTGCTGATCGCCGTGGCGGTCTGCACCGGCGCGATCTTCGCCGGATCCGTCGTCATGCGCAGCATCGAGAACAGCATGGTCGTCGGCTTCACGCGCCTTGGCGCCGACATGCTGATCGTGCCCGAAGGCACGCTGACCAACATCACCGCCGCCCTGCTGACGGCCGAACCGACCGAGCAGACCCTGGACAAGGGCATGGTCGCTCAGCTCGCGGCCCTCAAAGGCATCCGCCGCGTCGCGCCGCAGCTGGTCTTCCGTACGGAACTGTCGGGCTACGGCCAGCCGGACGAACCGGTCGACATGATCGCCTTCGACCCCGACCGCGAC
Source organism: Pseudomonadota bacterium (assembly GCA_023391905.1). GTDB lineage: Bacteria > Pseudomonadota > Alphaproteobacteria > Rhizobiales > Kaistiaceae > Kaistia. The sequence continues at coordinate 466 of JAEWAD010000482.1, forward strand.
ATCACCGTCCAGCCCTGGCTCGACGCCCGGCTCGACCGGCCGATCCGCGAGAACGACGTCATCCTGGGCGCCAGCCGCGACGAGCGGCTCGGAACCGAGATCTTCCTGTTCGGCAAGCCGCTGACCGTCTACGGCAAGCTCGGCAAGACGGCGGTCGGAACGCATGAACGCGGCCTGTTCGTGACCTTCGCGACCCTCGACGGGCTGCGCGAGACCATGACGCAGATCTGCGGCGCGCTGAAGCCGCTCGAGCCCGACAAGATCTCCGGCCTCCTGGTCGAGCTGGCGCCTGGCGCGACGACGACGCAGGTCCGCTTCACCGTCCTCGCCACCTTCCCCGGCGTGAAGATCGTGTCGGGCGAATCCATGCTGACCTCCATTCGCCAGGGCCTGACCGCGCTGCTCGACGGCGTGCTCGCGCTGATGGTGATCATGTTCCTCAGCACCGCGGCGATGATCGGCGTGCTGTTCTCCGTCATCATCACGGAGCGACGGCGCGAGCTCGGCCTTCTCAAGGCGATCGGCGCGCGTCCCGGCCAGATTCTCGGCCTGTTGCTGACGGAAAGCGCCATGGCCACCGGGCTTGGCGGCCTGCTCGGCTGCGCGCTCGGGGCGCTGCTCCTGCGCGCCTATGAACGTTCCCTCGTCTACTATCTCGACGGGCTGGGCATTCCCTTCACCTGGCTCGGCGGCGGCGCGACGCTGGTGATCGCCATCGCCTGCATCCTGCTGGCGACGCTGATCGGCGCGGCCGGAGCGCTCTACCCGGCCTGGCGGGCGAGCCGCCAGGAGCCCTATGAACTCATCCGGTCCGAAGGGTGACGAATGCTGACCTGCGAGAACATCGGCAAGGTGTACGCGACCGAGCGCGGCGATGTCGAAGCGGTCAAGGGGATCAGCCTCGAAGTGCCGCGCGGCCAGTTCGCCGCGATCGTCGGGCGCTCCGGCTCCGGCAAGTCGTCGCTGATGGCGATGATCGGCGGGTTGAGCCGCCCGACCCGGGGCACGATCCGCTTCGGCGACACCGACATCTGGAGCCTGTCGACGGACAGGCTGGGCCAGTTCAGAAACTGCGAGATCGGCTTCATGTTCCAGTTCCCGAGCCTGCTTCCGACGCTGCGCATCGTCGACAACGTGGCCTTGCCGGCGCTTTTGGCGCGCCAGCAGCGCGCCGACGCGGCCTACCGGAACGCCGCCGACCTGCTCGATCGCATGGGCCTCGCCGGGCATATCGACGCCTATCCGGGCGAGCTGTCGTCCGGCGAGCAGCGCCGGGCGGTGATCGCGCGCTCGCTGATCAATTCGCCCATGCTACTGCTCGCCGACGAACCGACATCGGACCTCGACGAAGAGACCGAGGGCGAGATCATGGACCAGCTGCGCGCCGTCAATCGCGACCGGCGCGTCACGCTGATCATGGTGACGCACAACCTGCGTCTGGCAGAACAGGCCGAACGCATCCTGCATATCGCCGACGGTCGGCTCGTGCCATGAAGCTGGCGGAACAAACATCCGGCCTCGAAGGGCTCTCCGACGCCGACAAGGACGCCCTGATCCTCAACCTCTGGGAGGACCTGCGCCAGCAGCGGGCCGAAACGGCGGCCCTGGCGAAGCGGCTGGAGCAATACGAACAGCGAGACGGCGCGCGCGCGGCTGACGAGGCGCCGAGCCGCGATCTGCGCGCCGAGATCAAGGCCGCGAGCAAGCCGCGCCCGGTGCTGGCGGACAAGGACGTCCGGGTGCGGCTCGGTCGCGGCCTCGGCCTCCTGCGCTCGAAGCTGGTGATCGGTGGATTGGCCTTCGCCGTTGCGGCGGTGGCATTCGACTACGGCCTCGGCCGCTACCAGCAGGGCCAGCTGGAACAGGCACGGCTCGCCCGGCTTCAGCTCGAACGGGTCGCCAATGCGGGCCTGCTCGTCGAACTGCGCAACATTGCCTACGAGCCGGACGGCAAATCCTTCCGGCTGAGGATCGAGACCCGGAACCTCGATCCGCGGCAGCCGATCTATGTGATGATGAGCCCCGTACGGGTGTACGAGCAGTCGGGCATGACGTGGCGCGAGGTACCGGCGCGAACCGCGGCGAACCAGGCCTCGGGCGTGGTGAAGCTGACCGACGCCACCGTGACCTATGAAACGGTGTTCGAGCCCAACCTCAAGGACTGGGCGGAGCTGATGCCCGGATACATGCACATCCGGTTCGAGAACAACCGGCTGATCAGCCAGCGCAGCCAGCCGGAAGACGACATCGTCGAGCGCCGGGATCGCTTCTATGTCTATCTGAAGCCGCATGACGCGGACAACGCGGCCATCCGCGCACGCATGAAATATGCGGGCGAGCCGCCCGTCTTCATCCCGATGCCGCCACACTAGTCGCACCCCCGGACGCGATCAGAAGAACAGCCGACGCAGCAGGTCGAAGCCGATCAGGATCAGCAGGACGGCATAAGTGAGCCGGAGCATCTTCTCGCTCATCCTGTGACCGAGGCGCACGCCCAGCGGGGCGCCGATCATCACCGTCGGCAGCATGACGATGAAGATCGCCAGATCGACGTAGCCCAGGGCATAGGACGGCAGATCCTGGACGTGCCAACCAGTAAGGATCGCGCCGATCGTCGCGACCGTGCCGGTCACCAGTCCCGTGGCGGACGAGGTCGCGATGGCCCTGGCGAGCGGGACCTTATAGGCGCCGAGGATCGGCGTCGTCAGCGTGCCGCCGCCGGTCCCGGTCAAGGCGGCGACGAGCCCGACGATCGAGGCGATGCCGATCTTCCTGGCGCCCGCCGGCGGCTGGTCCCCGAACGAAAAGCGCCCGTGCCCGAACGCGGTATAGAAGCCGACCAGGACGATGTAGACGGCGAACAAGGTCTGCAGGATCTCGGTCGATCCGTAGGGCAGCAGGATGGCCCCGATGACGACGCCGATGAAGAGCCCGATCGCCCATGTCTTGTAGAAGGCGACGTCCAGGTTCCCGAGTGCATATTGCTTGCGGGTCGAGGTGATCGCGCTGGGGACGATCAGGGCCATCGAAGTCGCCGTCGCCACATGCATCATCACCGAATGCGCGATGCCGATCCAGGGAAACAGATAGATGAAGATGGGCACGCGCACCGTCCCGCCGCCCACGCCGAACAATCCGGATATGAACCCGGAGGCCAGGCCGACAATCGCGAAGATGACGATGCGAAGCACGAGATCATCCATGGCCTTTGTCCTCTGCCTGGCTACGGATCCGGTGCGTCGGACTGCGCCGGTTTGCGTTCAAGCCGGCTCAGGGTGCGTTCCCGCAGGGAATCGTAGATCGGCGCGCTCCCCATCAGCGTCGGGATCACCATGGCGACGAAGCAGGCGGCCAGCATCGGTAGCAGCAGCGTCACGTTGGCGGTCATCTCGAGCGTCAGCACGATGCCGGTCAGCGGCGCGCGGACAATGCCGGTGAACAGGGCGGCCATGCCGACGACCGCGAAGCTTTCCGGCTGGACGCCGATGCCCGGAAACAGCCGGTCGGCGAGGAGCCCGAAGAACAGCCCGCTCTGCGCGCCGAGCACCAGCATCGGCGCGAACAACCCGCCCGGCGTTCCCGCGGCATAGGAGGCGCAGCTGAGCACCAGGCGGATGGCGAAGAGCAGCGGCAGCACCATCAGGCTGCCGGAACCGTTGAGCACGCCCTGCGTGATATGCTCGCCGCCCCCGACCAGTCCCGGCGCGAACCATGCAAGCACGCCGACCGCGGCGCCCACGAACCCCGCGCGCCATTCGACCGGAACACGGGCGAACCGGTCCGCGACGGCCAGCCCGCCGAGCAGCATCGCGTTGTAGATCACCGCCAGATAGCCGGCGAAGAGGCCGAGAATGAAGAAGAGCGGCTTCACCGCATCGGCAACCGCAGGAACCGGCGGCACCAGGTAATCCGGCGCATCGCCGAGAAGCAGGCGTGATACGCCGATGGCCGTCACGGACGCGGCAAGGGCGGCGATGGCGATGCGGGTTTCGAAGCGCTTGTAGAGTTCCTCCAGCACGAAGATCGCGCCCGCCAGCGGCGCGTTGAACGCCGTGGCGAGGCCAGCCCCCGCACCGGCGGCGATCAGCGCCCTCGTATCCGGCCAGTGCCGCTGGCTCAGCTGCGCCACGAAATGCGCGGCGCTCGCGCCCATCTGCACGCTCGGCCCCTCGCGCCCGAGCGCCAGGCCGGAACCGATCGCCAGCACACCGCCGACGAACTTGACCGGGATCAGGCGCCAGAAGGGCGGCAGGCCCACGCTCTGGACCAGCGCCGCCTCGACATCGGGAATGCCGCTGCCGGAGGCACGCGGCGCAAAACGCCGGACCAACCAGGCGGCAATGGCGACCGCAAGGGCGAGCGTGACGACCACCAGGACGAAGCCCGCGACGCCCCATCCATGCGCCCAGGTGATCAGCGCATTGCGCCAGACGTCGGCCTGCGCCAGCAGCGACCGGAATGCCGCGCCCAGAACGCCGGCGAATGCCCCGACGACCAGCGCCAGCACGGCGAGCACTACAAGGCTGCCACGCTTCTCATCCGCGCGATCGGCAGGCAGCGGCTGACGCTTTTCGGGCTCCTGCACGGGGCTTCCCCGGGTGAGACAACTCCACCGCGTAGAAACTAGAGCCCCGATCGCTCCGGCCCAGCCGGCCGGAGCGCGAGTCCGGGAACCCGCGTGCCATCTCATGAAACAGAAAAGGGGCCGCGCCTCCTCGGCGCGACCCCTTTTTCCGGAAGCGTCCTTGGAGACCTACATCCCCATGACGCTGGGCAGCCAGAGCACGGTCTGCGGCACGAAGGTGATGATCAGGAGCACCGCGAGCACGATGCCGACGATCGGCAGGCTCGCCCAGATGACATCGCGCATCGGCACCTTGGCGATCGACTGGGTGATCAGGAGGTTGAGGCCGAGCGGCGGATGGATCAGGCCGACCATCAGATTGAGCACGATCACCAGCCCGAAATGCGTCGGGTCGATGCCGAAGCTGGTCGCCGCCGGCAGGAAGATCGGCACCAGGATGATCGTCGCCGGGGTCGAGTCGAGGAACATGCCCGCGACCAGGAAGACCAGGTTGACGATCAGCAGGAATTCCCAGGGCGAAAGCTCGGCCCCATGCAGCAGGTTCTGGATGTCGCGCGGGATGCCATGCACCACGACCAGATAGGCGATGAACGACGAGACCGCGACGACCAGCATGATGTTGGCCGTCTGCAGGCCGGCGTCGGTCAGCATGCCGGGGAACTGCCGCCACTGGAACTCGCGGTGGATGATCCAGCCGATGAAGATCGCGTAGAGCACCAGCACGGCGCCAAGCTCGGTCACCGTGAACAATCCGCCCTTGGCGCCGACGATCAGCAAGAGCGGCATGGAGAGCGCCCAGGCGCTGCCCTTGAACTGCCGGCCGATCACGCCCCAGGGCTGGCGGCCGCGCGCCGGCAGGTTCCGCTTGCGCGCATGCAGGATCACATAGGTGATCAGCGCCAGCGCGATCATCACGCCGGGAATGTAGGCGCCGACGAACAGCTTGGTGATCGAGACCTGGGCGATGACGCCGTAGATCACCAGCGGAATGCTGGGCGGGATGATCGGGCCGATGACCGCCGCGCCGGCGGTGAGCGCTGCCGCGAAGCCGCCCGTGTAGCCCTGCTTGCGCATTTCCGGGATCAGCAACGCGCCGCTCGCCGAGGCGTCGGCGACGGAGGAGCCGGAAATGCCGGCGAGGAAGACGTTGGTGCCGACATTGACGACGCCGGACGAGCCGCGCACCCGGCCGAGCGCCGAGGAGAACAGGTCGACCACACGGGTCGTGATGCCGCCACTGTTCATCACCAGCGCCGCCAGGATGAAGAACGGCACGGCGAGCAGCGGGAAGGAGTCGATGCCGTTGACCATCTTCTGGGCGAGGATGAAGCCGGGCATGCCCCAGATGGCGACGACCGTCAGCGCCGCGACGCCAAGCGCGATGGCGATCGGCACGGCGAGCAGCGTCAGCGCGAAGAATACGGCGGCAAGAACGCCAAGCATCATCATGACGGAAGACTTTCGGTCGGAGCAGCATGGCCTTCGGAGAGCGCCTTCGCCTTGGCCTGCGCCTCGCGCGCGGCGGCGGCGGACGGCGCCAGGATGCGCTCGGCGATAAAGAAGAGACCGAGGACCGTGAAGGCGACGAGCGAACCGTAGAACAACGAGAAAGGCAGCCCCGTCGCAGGCGCGATCTTCTGGCCGACGACGGCCATCAGATGCCGCGCATAGACCGTCAGCATGACGAGGAACACGGCGGTGGCGAGATCGATCAGGATGCCGAGCCGCCGGAACAGGCCGGCATTCATCTTGTCATGCAGGAAGTCGATGACGATCAGCTCGCGGCGGCTGATCAGCAGGGCGGCGCCGAGAAAGGTGAGCCAGATGAAGAGAAGGCGGGAGATTTCCGCCATTCCCGGCGTCGCCGCGCCGATGAAGTAGCGTGAGAAGACCTGCACGCAGACGAGAAGGACGATCGCGAGCAGCAGAGCCCCGACCAGAAAGCTGAGCAGCCGGCGCAAGAAATCGCCGATCCGGACGAGGACGCCTGTCATCGATACCCCCAGGGGAGAAAAGCCCGCCGCCCGTGGACGACGGGCCCGTTTTTACTGGACCGCGCGGATCTTGGCGATGATCGGCTCGAGCGCCGGGTCGTACTTCGCCTCCTTGGCCTTCTCCATGAAGGGCGCGAGGTCGGGCTTGTGCACGATGACGCCTTCGGCGACGAGCTTGTCCAGCACGGCCGCCTGGGCCTCGGTGGTGTAGCCCTTGTACCAGTCGGCACTCGCCTCGGCCGCCTTCTGGAAGGCGGTGCGCAGGCGCTCGTCCTGGCCCTGGTACCAGTCGGCATTGCACATGAAGCCCATCGTCTCGGCCATGTGGTTGGTCATCACGAGGTGCTTGGCGACTTCATAGAAGCGCTTGTCCTGGATGGCGAAGAGCGGCTGCTCGACACCGTCGACGACGCCCTGCTGGATGGCCGTGTAGACCTCCTCGAAGGCGACGGTGGCCGGATTGGCGCCGAGCGCGCGGATCGACTCGATATAGGCCGGGATGCCGGGCGCGCGGATCTTGCGGCCCTGCAGGTCGTCGAGGCTGTCGGCCGGCTTGGTCACCAGGAACTGGCGGAAGCCGTGATAGGCCGGACCGACGACACGGAAGCCGGCCTCGTTGGCGATCGAATCCAGGATCTCCTGGCCGACCGGGCCGCGCCAGATGCGGAAGAAGTGATCCTCGTCGCGGTAGATATAGGCGACGCCCTCGACATTGGCGGCCGGATGGAACGAGCCGAGCACGCCGACGCTCTCATACATGCATTCCAGCACACCGCCCTTCACCTGCTCGACCATCTCGTCGACCGTGCCGAGATGCGAGCCCGGGAACAGCTCGATCGACACGTCGCCGCCGAGGTCGGCCTCGATCTTCTCCTTGAAGACCTGCATGGCCTTGGTGTCCGGGCTGTCGTCGGAGCCCGCGCCGCCGATGCGGACGGTAACGCCGGCCTGTGCCGACACGGTGGTGAGCGCCGCGACGCAGGCGGCGGCAAGAAGCGTCTTCAACATTGTCGTCCCTCTGTGGTTCTTATGGTTCCGGCACAGGGCAGCCACCCCGCGCGCGGCAGCGCAGTCGTTCAGTCACAGGCTTGCGGCTTTGTCGAGAAACGATACTCGATAATTGATAGTCCGCAAGCCACTCTCGTCGGCACACCGGTGCCGCATTTCACGGCAGCGCGCAGACACCGGCCCGCGCGCGCCGCGGCTCAGGCGATCGCCCCGATGGTTTCGTCCAGCGCGTCGACGATCACGTCGATCTCGGCCTCGCTGACGATGAAGGGCGGCGTGATCTGGATATGGTCGCCGCCCTGGCCGAAATTCGCGCCCGGAACGCCGCCGCCGACGATGACGCCGCGATCCTTCATGCCGGCGACCAGCCGCGACGTGAAGTTCTTCTCGGCCGGGTAAGGCTGGCGCGTCGCGCGATCGGCGACGAACTCGACGCCGGCATAGAGACCGCGGCCGCGCACCTCGCCGATGCAGGCATGGCGCTGCTGCAGGGCGTCGAGGCGATCATGCAGATACTTGCCGATCGTGCCGCCACGGGTGAACAGCCCCTCCTTCGACATGATGTCGAACACCTGCTGGCCGATGAAGCACGAGGTCGGATGGCCGCTATAGGTGAAGCCGTGCACGAAGCGCTTGCGGCTCTCGCGGAAGAAATTGGTGATCTTGTCGTTGATCAGCACGGCGCCGAGCGGGGCGTAGCCGCTGCCGATCGCCTTGCCGCAGGTGATCATGTCCGGCACCACGTCCCAGTCCTGGATGGCGAAGGGACGGCCGGTGCGGCCATAGCCGGCCAGGACCTCGTCGGCGACGAACAGGATGCCGTAGCGGTCGCAGATTTCGCGGATGCGCTTGTAATAGTCGGGCCGCGGCACGAGACCCGACGCCGTCGTGCCGACGATGGTCTCGGCGAAGAAGGCAGAGATCGTCTCCGGCCCTTCGAGATTGATCGCCCGCTCCAGCTCGTCGGCGCAGTCGAGCGTGCAGCCGCCCTTATCCTTGCAATAGGCGCAGCGATATTCGTAAGGCGGCGCGATGTGGATCACCGGCAGCATGTAGGGCGTATAGGGCGCGCGCCAACTGGTGCGGCCGGACAGCGACAGCGTCGCGATCGTCACGCCATGATAGCTCTGCCAGCGCGAGATGATCTTCTGGCGCTGGGTGTCGCCACGCTCGAGATGATACTGGCGCGCGAGCTTCAGCGCCGTCTCGTTGGCCTCGGAGCCACCGGAGACGAAATAGACGGATTCGATCCCCTTCGGCGCGACCGAGAGGATCGAGCGGCCGAATTCCTCCTGCCAGGGCGTGGTGAACTGGGCGGAATAGGCGAAGGTGACCGCGTCGCCCGCCGCAGCGAGTTTCTGGTAGATCTCGGTGCGGCCATGGCCGATGCCGACAACGCCGGCGCTGCCCATGCCGTCGAGATAGGCCTTGCCGTCGGCGTCATAGAGATAGACGCCACTGCCGCGAACGGCGGTCGGGAGCTCGGAGGCATAATCCCTGGAAAAAATCGACGACACCTGGCTCTCCTGCTGGGCGGTCGCCGCCGGTTTCCTGGCGGCTGGAAGGGCGGCCTCGGGGGCCGCCTCTGGGCGGCGCGCAACATCCTGCGGGACCGCCGCCCTGTCAATATCGATTATTGATAAAACTGGCGGACAGAAGACAGGATATTTCCCGCCGGCCGCCGAGGCGGCACAACCCGGGGTGACATCGGTGGATGCCCTGCAATGCGCGCGATCACGGCCTAGTCGCGCCCGGAATATCGTTTATTGTTATTTTCAGCGCTTCGCGGGCGCCCGATGATCAAGGAAATTGGCTGAAGCGCATGAGAAAGTATCGAAGCGACGGAACGGTCGATCGGAATCTCATGCAGCCGGAGCGGCGGATCGCGCGATCGGGCGCCCCATGTCGCATGGCGCGACCCGACGGCGCGAAGCAACCCCATGGTGAGATCCGATGACACGCCGCCCGACCCGCAAGATCGTTTCCGGCGACACCCATGCCAGCCTCGAATCCGAGATCGGCGAGGCGCTGCGGGCGGCCATCCTCGATGGTGAATTCAGCCCCGGCTCGCGACTGATCGAACTCGATCTCGCCAATCGATTCAATGTCAGCCAGGGCACCATCCGCGCCGCGCTGAAGTTCCTGCAGGCCGAGGGACTGGTCGAATACCGCCCGCGCCGCGGCAATTTCGTCATCACCGTCGAGAAGGCGGACGTCTACGAGATCTCGATGCTGCGCGAGGCGCTGGAATCGCTCGGCGCCCGCCTCGCCGCAAAGCGCATCGACGACGAGGGACGCGCGGCGCTGGAAACGCTGCTGCAATCGATGCGCACGGCCGCCGCGGCCGGCAACCGGGCCAAGCTGGTTGAGCTCGACTTCGAGTTCCACCACACGGTGATCGAGATCTCCGGCCATCGCCGGCTGATGGAGGCCTACAAGCGCCTCGAAGGCCAGACACGGATGTTCCTGCGGCTGACAGACCGCTTCTACAGCGACCCGAACGACATCATCGAGCTGCATGAGCCGCTCGTCAGCGCCATCTGCAGCGGCGACGCCGAGGCGGCCTTCCAGCTCGCCAACCGCCATGCCGACGCCGACGCCGAGGAACTGATCGAAAGCATGCGCTAGCGGTTCGAGGGGGAGCAGTCTGGAAGTATCGGCAAGCCCCTCACCCCAGCCCTGAACCAGCGCCCCAGAAAACGAAAAAGGCCGGGCTGCAGGGCAACCCGGCCATTTCCTGGAAGAAAGCCGCTCTTACTCGGCGACGACGATATCCTTGACGAACACCTTGCCGTCGACGCGCGGCGTCCATTCCGTCCGCTCGCTCAGGCCGTAGATGTCCTGCACGCGCAGGATCGAGTTCACCAAGGCCTGGTCGGCAGAGCGCTGGCTGATCTGCGCGTAGAGGGCCTTGCGCTTGTCGACATCCGTCTCGAAACGGGCCGTATCGATCCACTCGGCGAGTTCGGCATCGCCGTTGGAAGCGCCGGGGCTTTCCTGGTGGTAATAGGCGGTGATGGCGCGGTCGGCGTCAAACAGTTCGTTCGCGCTCGACGAGTAGAACACGTCGGGGCGGACGTCCTTGTTGAAGATCGTCGCCAGGTAGTCGCTCCACTCGGGAATGCGGACCTTCACGTCCAGGCCGAGCGCGGTCCAGTAGGCGGCGACGGCCTCGACGGCGTCGCGATCCTTGAGGAAGCGGCCGCCGGGCCCGACGACGTTGATCGTGATGCCTTCGGCGCCAGCCTCCTTCAGCAGCGCCTTGGCCTTCTCCGGGTCATACGGATAGGGCTTCACGGCGTCGTTGAAGCCGAACGCGGTCGGCACGGCGAGTTGGCCCGAGGCCACGCTGGCATTGCCCTCGAACAGGCCCTCGGCCAGTTCCTCGCGGTTGATGGCGTAGAGCAGCGCCTGGCGCACGCGCGCATCGGCGAGCGGCGAGCCGGACCTGGCGTTGAGCACGATGAACGGCAGCTCGAGGCCCTCGACCTTGGCGACCTTCGGCAGCTGCTTCTCGAATTCCGGCGCCACATTGTTGATCAGGTCGACCTCGCCCGAGAGCAGGCCGGCCAGACGCGTGCTGGCGTCGGGGATGAAGCGGAACGTCACTTCGTCGACCTTGGGCTTCTCGCCCCAATAGTCGGCATTGGCCGAGAGCACGACTTCCTCGCCGCGATCCCAGCGCTCGAACTTGTAGGGGCCGGAGCCGATCGGATGCGCCGCGAAATTCGGATCGGTCGCATAGGCCGGCGGCACGATCTTCAGCCAGTAGAGCCGCGCGGTGAGCGCCGGATCGGGCTTCTCGGTGGTGACGCGGACCGTGCGGTCGTCGACCGCGACGGCGTCCTTGATCGTCGACACATAGGAGAACTGGCCGGACTTCAGCGCCGGATCGACGATCCGCTTCAGGCTGAACGCGACGGCCTTGGCGTCGAGCGGCTCGCCATTGTGGAACTTGACGCCGTCGCGGACGACGATCTCCCAGGTGAGCGGGTCGATCTGCTTGGGCAGCGCCGTGGCGAGACCCGGCTGGAGATTGCCCGCGGCGTCGCGGATGTAGAGCGTCTCATAGATATTGTCGTTGACCAGCCGCTCCGGGCCGTCGTCCTGCGCCTGCGGATCGAGCGTCGTCGGCTCGGAGCCGATCGCGACGACGAGATCCGCCGCCAGCACGCCGCCGGCCGCCGCCACGAGAAGGCCGGCCGCCGAAACCGAGGCCAGCGCGGTGCGCCGGAGAGCCGACCTGAAGTCCAACAACACGTTCATTTATTTCACCCAGCAAGCGAGAAGTCTGACACTGCCCGGATGGTGCACTTGGATCGCAGGATGCGTGAAGTCTAATCGTCCTAATAAAACGGCGGGCCTTAGAAAATTCAACCAGACCGTTATTTCTTACGGATTGACTATTCTTGGAACGATAGTTCTCGCGTTAGCATCCCAGTGGAATGCCGTATCATGACCCACTGCCGGCGACGCCCTAGAACGGACGACAATTCGGAGAGAGCGCGTGACCAGACCGGACATTCAGACCCAGGGCCCATCCGGCCCGCCGCAGACGGACGGATTGCGTGGCTAACCTCATCCTCCGGCGTCTCCTGCACGGCGTCGTCGTCGTCCTCGGCGTGATGACGATCGTGTTCTTCGTGACGCGCATCATCGGCGATCCGGTCCAGGTCATGCTGCCGGTCGAGGCGACCGAGGCGGAACGCGCGCTGCTGCGCAACCAGCTCGGCCTCGACCGCCCCATCCTCGAACAGTTCCTGCAATTCGCCGGCAACACGCTGACCTTCAATTTCGGCGACAGCCTTTGGCAGCGGCGCCCGGCGATGGATATCGTCCTGCAGCGCCTGCCGATGACGGCGCTTTTGACCGCCGCCGGCATCGGCGCCGCCATCCTGCTCTCGATCCCGCTCGGCATCGTCGCGGCGCTCCGGCCCGACGGCATCGTCGACCGCACCACCGTCGTCGCGAGCCTTGCCGGCCTCTCCATGCCGCAGTTCTGGCTCGGCCTGCTGCTGATCATCCTGTTCGGCGTCAAGCTCGGCTGGCTGCCGACCTCGGGCGCCCGCTCGCCGGCCCACATCATCCTGCCGGCGATCACGCTCGCCCTGCCCTCGCTCGCCCGCCTCGCCATGGTCGTGCGCACGGCGATGATCGACGAGATGAACCGCCAATACATCAAGGTCGTGCGTGCCAAGGGGCTGAAGCGGGCGCGCGTCATCGGCGTGCATGCGCTGCGCAACGCCTCGGTGCCGATCCTGACGCTTTCCGGTTGGGAGATCATCGGCGCGCTCGCCGGCAATGTCGTCGTCGTGGAATCGATCTTCGCCTGGCCCGGCCTGGGCCTCACCGTGATGCAGTCGATCGAGCGGCAGGACCTGATCCTGCTGCAGGCTGTGGTCTTCACCGTCGCCGTCATGGCCGTCTGCATCAACATCCTCATCGACATCGCGCACCGCGCCATCGATCCGCGAGTAAACGTCTGATGCCGACGCCCGCCTCCACCGGAAATTCGCCGGGCCAGTTGCTGCGCGAGCTGCTGCGCGACCGGCCGGCGACGCTCTCCACGCTCTTCCTGCTGCTGCTCGTCTTCGCCGCGATCTTCGCGCCGCTCGTCGCGCCGCACGATCCCGCCACGCAGGCGCTGCGCGCCCGGCTCGAGCCGCCCTTCTGGCTCGCCGGCGGCAGCCTCGACCACATCCTCGGCACCGACAATCTCGGCCGCGACGTGCTCTCGCGCATCATCTATGGCGCGCGCACCTCGCTTACGGTCGGCCTGAGCGTCGTCGCCATCGCCGGCACGTTCGGCGTCACCATCGGTCTCGTCGCCGCCTATGTCGGCGGCCGGGTCGACAGCTTCGTCATGAGCTGGGTCGACACCCAGCTTTCCTTCCCCGATCTGCTGCTGGCGCTGACCGTGCTGACCGTGCTCGGCTCGTCGCCGACGACGGTCGTGGTCATCCTGTCGATCGGCGGCTGGATGGTGTTCGCGCGCATGACCCGCGGCATCGTCAAGTCGACCCGCAACGAGGGCTATGTCGAGGCGGCCGAACTGGTCGGCTGCTCCATCCCGCGCATCATCTTCGTCCATATCCTGCCGAACCTCGCCGCGCCGCTCTCGACGCTGCTGATCCTCGAATTCGCCCGCATCGTGCTGGCCGAGGCGGCGCTCTCCTTCCTCGGCATGGGCATCCAGCCGCCGGCCACCTCCTGGGGCCTCGATATCGCTGTCGGCAAGGATCACATCTTCGGCGCCTGGTGGCTGGTGACCTTCCCCGGCGCGGCGATCGCGCTGACCATCCTCTCGGCCAACCTGCTGGCCGCCTGGGTGCGTACGACGGCCGATCCGCAGGAGCGCGAAAAGCGCTTCGCCCGCTCGGCCGCCGGCCGGCAGATGCGCGCCGCGCGCAGGGTCGAAGCATGAGCGCGCCGCTGCTCGAACTCGACGATCTCGTCGTCACCTTCACGACCCGGCGCGGCCGCATCGAGGCGGTGCGCGGCGTGTCGCTCGCAGTCCGGCCCGGCGAGACGCTCGGCATCGTCGGCGAGAGCGGCTCCGGCAAGAGCGTCACCATGCAGGCGGTGATGGGGGTGGTCGATTCCCCCGGCGCGGTCGAGCATGGCGACATCAGTTGGCGCGGCCGCTCGCTGCTGATGCATGAGGGCGAGGCCGCCGACATTCGCGGCCGCGACATCGCCATGGTGTTCCAGGACGCGATGACCTCGCTCGACCCGCTGTTTTCGATCGGCACGCAGATCGGCGAGGTTCTGGCGCGCCATCGCGGCGTGACCGGCGCCGCCGCGCGCGCCCGCACGATCGAATTGCTCGAGCTGGTCGGAATCGCCAATCCGGGCCCGCGCCTGCATTACCTGCCGCACCAGTTCTCCGGCGGCATGCGCCAGCGCATCATGATCGCCATGGCGCTCGCCGCCGAGCCGGCGCTGCTGATCGCCGACGAGCCGACCACCGCGCTCGACGTCACCGTGCAGGCGCAGATCGTCGACCTCCTGGTCGAGCTGCGCGACCGGCTCGGCCTCGCCATCGTCCTCGTCACCCACGATCTCGGCCTCGTCGCCGAGCTCTGCGACCGCGTCGCCGTCATGTATGCCGGCCGCATCGTCGAGACGGCGGATGTCTGGAGCCTGTTCGAGGCGCCGGCCCACCCCTATACGGCAGGTCTTCTGAAGGCGACGCCGGCGATCGACGATCTGCCGGAGCGGCTCGAGACGATCGAGGGCAGCCCGCCCGATCCATCCGACCTTCCGAGCGGCTGCGCCTTCCGCCTGCGCTGCCCGCGTGCCGATGCCGCCTGCGCCGGCGCGCCGCCGCTGACGCATCCGGCCGAGGGCCGCAGCGTGCTCTGCTGGCACCCGGAATATCTCACGGCCCCGGGCCCGGAGGTCGCGCATGTCTAGCCCCGACATCCAGAAGACGGACACCGCGCCGCTCGTCGAGGCGCGCGGGCTCTCCGTCAGCTACCCCGTGCCGCGCGCCGCCTTCTGGCAGAAGAAGCCGGCCCCCTTCCGCGCCGTCGAGGACATCGATTTTTCGATCGGCCACGGCGAAACGCTCGGCATCGTCGGCGAGAGCGGATCGGGCAAGAGCACGATCGGCCGCGCGTTGCTCGGCCGCGTCCCGCTCTCCGCCGGCAGCGCCCGCTTCCGTGGCGAGGACATCTCCAGCCTATCCGGCGGCGCCATGCGCCGGATGCGCCGTCATATCCAGGCGGTGATGCAGGATCCCTATGCCAGCCTGAACCCGCGCATGCGCGTCGCCGACATCATCGCCGAGCCGCTCGTCGTGCACGGCATCGCCCGCGGCGCCGAGGCGCGCGCCCGCGTTGACGAACTGCTCGACTTGGTCGGCCTGCCGCCCGACGCCGGCCAGCGCCATCCCGGCACCTTCTCCGGCGGCCAGCGCCAGCGCATCGGCATCGCCCGCGCGCTTGCCATGGAGCCGGCCTTCATCGTCGCCGACGAACCGGTCTCGGCGCTCGACGTCTCGGTCCGAGCCCAGATCGTCAATCTGTTCCGCGACCTGCAGCAGAAGCTCGGCGTCTCCTATCTCTTCATCGCGCACGACCTCGCCATCGTCCGGCACGTCTCGCACCGCATCGCCGTCGTCTATGCGGGCCGCATCGTCGAGATGAGCGCCCGCGACGATCTCTACACGACGCCGATCCACCCCTACACGCAGGCGCTGCTCGATGCCGTGCCCGTGCCGGATCCACGCAAGCGCAGGACCGGCCGGACGACCGTGCGCGGCGAACTCGGCGCCATCCCGGCGTCGGGCTGCCGCTTCGCGCCGCGCTGCCCGCTCGCCTCCGAACAGTGCCGGCGCGAGGTTCCGCCGCTGCTGGAGCGGGCTCCGGGGCACCACGCCGCCTGCTGGAACGCCTGAGCCCGACGACGCGCCCTTCCCTAGAGACAGCGATGTCATCGATGCCGATTGACCCGTCAATCGGCCTGTGACAGCCTCCTTGCGAGCCACGAAAACAAGTCCATGAACGGACGGCTCCTGGGAGGAAATGCCATGAGAACCACACCCGTACTGGGTGCGCTCGCCGTTTTGCTTCTGGCCAGCGCCGCCCATGCCGACACATCCGCCAAGAAGATCGCCTTCTCCAACAACTACGCCGGCAATTCCTGGCGGCAGGCGATGCTCAAGAGCTACGAGATCGTCACGCAGAAGGCGGTCGCCGACGGCATCGTCGCCGCGTCCGACATCTTCACCACCGCCGACCAGGAAGTGCCGACACAGGCGGCGCAGATCCAGAACCTGATCCTGCAGGGCTACGACGCGATCGTCATCAACGCCGCCTCGCCCGACGCGCTCAACGGCGCCGTCAAGCAGGCCTGCGACGCCGGCATCGTCGTCGTCTCGTTCGACGGCATCGTCACCGAGCCCTGCGCCTATCGCGTCGTCGTCGACTTCAAGGCCATGGGCCGCGAGGAAGTCGAGCAGATGGCGAAGTTCCACCCCGAGGGTGGCAACCTGCTCGAGATCCGCGGCCTCGCCGGCACCTCGATCGACGACGAGATCCACGCCGGCATCGCCGAGGGCGTGGCCAAGCATTCGCAGTTCAAGATCGTCAATTCGGTGACCGGCAACTGGGACCAGACGACGGCCCAGAAGGCGGTCGCGACCGTACTGCCCTCGCTGCCTGAGATCGTCGGCGTGGTGACCCAGGGCGGCGATGGCTACGGCACGGCGCAGGCCTTCGCCGCCGCCGGCAAGCCTCGCCCGACCATCATCATGGGCAACCGCCAGGACGAGCTCGCCTGGTGGAAGGACCAGAAGGCCAAGGACGGCTACAAGACCTGGTCGGCCTCGATCGCGCCGGGCGTGTCGTCGCTCGCCTTCTGGGTCGCGCAGCAGGTGCTCGACGGCCGCACCGACGTGCCGCACGACCTTCTGGTGCCCTACCTCGCCTTCACCCAGGAGGATTTTGAAGCCGCCCTGCCGAACATTCCGGAAGGCAGCGTCGCCACGACGGAATACACGCAGGCCGACGCGATCGAGACGATCAAGGCCAACATCAAGTAGGCCGTCTGCTGCCCTCGTGCAGTCCTCGAGCGCCTTCGCACGAAGGCGCGATCCCACGAAGAGCCGGGTCCTTTCCGCGCGGCCAACAGGCGCTGAAAGGATCCGGGCGAATGCGAAAACGGAATGTCCGAGGGTAGCCCTGTCATCGTGAAGCTCGACGGCGTCGAGCGCCATTTCGGCGCCGTCCGGGCCCTCGACGGCGTCGACTTCGCGGTCGGCGGCGGCGAGTGCATCGGCCTCGTCGGCCACAACGGCGCCGGCAAGTCGACGCTCATGCACATCCTGGCCGGCACCGGATCGCCGGATCGCGGCACCATCGCCGTGCGCGGAGCGCCCGAGACGGCCTATTCGGTCGCCCGCGCGCAGGCGCTCGGCATCCGCTGCGTGTTCCAGGAATTGTCGCTCTGCCCCAATCTCACCGTGGCCGAGAACACCCACATCAGCCATGCGTCGCTGCGCGGCCCGGGCTGGCGGAAGCGGTCGGCGGCGCTGATCCGCGCCAAGCTGGACGAGATCTTTCCCGGCCACGGCATCGAGCCATCCGACGTCGTCGGCGACCTCGCCATCGGCCAGCGCCAGATGGTCGAGGTGGCGCGCGCCTTCACCGTCACCGACCAGCCGCTGCACCTCGTCATCCTCGACGAACCGACCTCGTCGCTCGACGCCCACACGGCCGGGCAACTGCTCGCCTTCGTCGGCCGGGCCCGCGCCGAGGGCGTCAGCACCATCCTGATCTCGCATGTGCTCGGCGAGGTGCTCTCGACCGCCAACCGCATCGTCGTCATGCGCGACGGCCGAGTCGTGGCGAGCGATGCCGCCTCGGCCTTCGATCGCGACCGCCTCGTCGCCACCATGGGCGGGGCACGCCAGCACGACCGGGATCCCGGCGCAGCGGCGCGAACGCGCGGCGCGACGCCCGTCAAGGTCCGGGCCCGTCCGCGCGGCCAGCGCGGCTCGGCCGAACTCGTCGCCCACCAGGGC
>JAEWAD010000079.1 GCA_023391905.1 Pseudomonadota bacterium
CCTTTCGCTACGGCCTGATTTCCGCCGGCAAGTCGCGCATCGTGCTCGACGCCACGGGCCCGGTCGCGGTCGACAAGGCGTTCGTGCTGCCGGCCGAGAAGGGCCAGCCGGCGCGCGTCGTGGTCGACCTGGTGCGCAGCACGCGCACCGCCTTCCTCGATACGCTGCGGGTTTCGCGCGATCGCCTGAGCGAGGCGCAGAAGGCGGAGGCCCTGCCGGGCCCGGCGCCGAATGACGGCAAGCTGCGCATCGTGCTCGATCCCGGCCATGGCGGCATCGATTCCGGCGCCATCGCCAAGTCCGGCACGCTCGAGAAGCACATCGTCCTCGCCTTCGCCAACCAGCTGAAGGAGAAGCTCGCCGCCAATCCGCGCTATGAAGTGACGATGACGCGGACGGACGACAGCTTCATGCCGCTGCGCGGCCGGGTCCAGTTCGCGCGCCAGAAGCACGCCGACCTGTTCGTCTCGATCCACGCCGATTCGTTCTCCGGCGCCGACATCCGCGGCGCGACGGTCTACACGCTGTCGGAGCGCGCCTCGGACCGGATGGCGGCCTCGATCGCCGAATCCGAGAACAAGTCCGACATCCTCGCCGGCGTCGACGTGCCGGAGGATACCGACGAGGTCTCCGACATCCTGATCGATCTGGCGCGGCGCGAGACCAAGAATTTCGCCGTCGTCTTCGCCCGCAACGTGATCAAGGAACTGAAGCCCGACGTGCGGCTGTTCAAGCGTCCGCACCAGCAGGCCGGCTTCATGGTGCTGAAGGCGCCGGACGTGCCGTCCGCCCTCGTCGAGCTCGGCTATCTGTCGAATCCGGACGATGAAAAACTGCTCACTTCGCCCGAATGGCGCGACAAGACGGCGGTCGCGATCAGCCGGGCAATCGACGAGTTTTTTCGGTCAAGGGTTGCAAACATGGCCGCTTCGGGGCCGGTGACGACCCATGTCGGAGAGCCGTGATGCGACTGTTGCGCGAAGAGCACGTGTTGGTCTGGCGGTACGGAAACGGTGCGAGCGCCCAAGTTTCTCCACAAATCGACTGGAAGAAACGACCTGTTGGGTCTATCGAAGCCAGACGAACCGGCATTTCGCCCTGGGTCAACGGTCGGTTGTGTCCGGAGCCCGTCGTCGGCCGCGCGAGGAGCGCGAGCGGCGTGGTGCGACATTCGGGGCCCGCAAGGCGACGGATGTCGGACGGGTCAACCAATTTCGAACCGGGGTTCGTCTCGTCGGCCTGAGCTAGTCGCCGGCAAGGCGATCCATCGGGGAACGCGAGCGATATGTTTCTGCGACTGATCGGCTATTTATTCGGGATTGGCGCCGTGTTTTTCTTGGCTGTTGCTGCTGGTGTGGCTTGGTACGTCTCCGGCTTGACGGGCGGTCTGCCGTCGGTCGAGGTCCTCGCGAAATACGAGCCGCCGGTGATGACGCGCATCCACGCGTCCGACGGCCAGCTGGTCGGCGAATATGCCCGCGAGCGTCGCCTCTATTTGCCGATCCAGGCGATCCCGGACCGGGTGAAGGCCGCCTTCATCTCGGCCGAAGACAAGAATTTCTACCAGCATTCCGGCCTCGACTATTACGGCATCGCCCGCGCCGCGCTGCAGAACGTCTCGGCGTTGTCGTCCGACCGACGCCTGATCGGCGCGTCGACGATCACCCAGCAGGTCGCCAAGAACTTCCTGCTGACCAACGAGCGCTCGCTCGACCGCAAGATCAAGGAAGCGATCCTGTCGCTCCGCATCGAGCAGGCGAACTCCAAGGACAAGATCCTCGAGCTCTACCTGAACGAGATCTTCCTCGGCCTCGGCTCCTATGGCGTCGCCGCTGCCTCGCTGGCCTATTTCGACAAGTCGGTGCACGAGCTGACGCTCTCGGAGGCTGCCTATCTCGCGGCGCTGCCCAAGGGCCCGAACAACTACAATCCCTTCCGCTATGCCGATCGCGCCATCGAGCGCCGCAACTGGGTGATCGACCGCATGGTCGACAACGGTTTCGCAACGGCCGACGAGGCCGAGGCCGCCAAGGCGCAGCCGCTCGGCGTCAAGACGCGCGTCACCAGCCCGCACATCTTCGCCGCCGACTATTATGTCGAGGAAGTGCGCCGGCAGCTGATGCAGATGTATGGCGAGAAGGCGCTCTATGACGGCGGCCTCTCGGTCCGCACCTCGCTCGATCCCGGCCTCCAGGTCATGGCGCGCCAGGCGCTGATGAACGGCCTCGTCGCCTTCGACGAGCAGCGCGGCTGGCGCGGTCCCGTGAAGAACGTGCCGATCGAAGCGGATTGGGGCGTCGCGGTCGGCTCCGTTCCGGCGCTCTCCGACATCATCGAGTGGCGCCTCGCCATCGTCACCGCCGTCGACAAGGACGAGGCCCAGATCGGCCTGCAGCCGGGCCGCGACGGCTCGGGCAAGCTGCTGGCCGACCGCGAGACCGGCGTCATTCCGTTCTCCGAGATGAAGTGGGCCAAGCCCGCGGGCAAGAAGCTGACGGGCGCCAGCGACGCGCTGGCCGTCGGCGACGTGGTCTATGTCGAGCCTGCCGACGGCAAGCCCAACGCCTATCGGCTGCGCCAGGTGCCGGCGATCGGCGGCGCCATGGTCGTGATGGACCCGCATACCGGCCGCGTGCTGGCGCTCGACGGCGGCTTCTCCTATGCCGAGAGCCAGTTCAACCGCGCCACCCAGGCCCAGCGCCAGCCGGGCTCGTCGTTCAAGCCGTTCGTCTACGCGGCGGCGCTCGACAATGGCTACACGCCGTCCTCCGTCGTGCTCGACGCGCCGATCGAGATCGATCCGGGCTATGGCCAGCCGATCTGGCGGCCGGAAAACTACGCCCAGAAGTTCTATGGCCCGTCGACGCTTCGCACCGGCATCGAGCAGTCGCGTAACGTCATGACCGTGCGCCTGGCGCAGGACATGGGCATGCCGCTCGTGGCCGAATATGCCAAGCGCTTCGGCGTCTATGACAAGCTCGGCCCGTATCTGCCGAACTCCCTCGGCGCCGCCGAGACGACGGTCCTGAAGATGGTCTCGGGCTATGCCGTGTTCGCCAATGGCGGCCGCCAGGTGAAGCCGACGCTGATCGACCGCATCCAGGACCGTTTCGGCAAGACGATCTTCAAGCATGAGGAACGCGTCTGCGAGACCTGCGCCGCCGACCAGTGGGCCAACCAGGACGAGCCGGTGATCGAGGACAATCGCGAGCAGGTGCTCGACCCGATGACCGCCTACCAGGTCACCTCGATGCTCGAGGGCGTGGTCCAGCGCGGCACGGCGACGGTCCTGAAGCAGGTCGGCAAGCCGCTCGCCGGCAAGACCGGCACCTCGAACGACTACAAGGACGCCTGGTTCATCGGCTACTCGCCCGATCTCGTCGTCGGCGTCTTCATCGGCTACGACAACCCGCGCCCGATGGGCCGCGGCATGACGGGCGGCGAGATGGCCGCGCCGATCGCCGGCGATTTCTTCAAGCTGGCGCTCGCCGACAAGGCCGCCGTGCCGTTCCGCGTGCCGGAAGGGCTGACGCTGATCCCGATCGACCGCAAGACGGGCATGCGCGCCAATGCCGGCGCCCCGGGCACGATCCTCGAGGCCTTCAAGCCGGGTACCGGTCCGCCGGACACCTATTCGATCATCGGCCAGAGCGACTCCTATGGCGACCCGGCCCCGCCGGATGCCGGAGCGGCGATGTCCGGTACGGGCGGACTGTATTGATCCAAGACGGGCCGCGGTCTCCTCCGCGGCCCGCTTTCTTTTGCAATGAGCGTTGAGTGAGATGACGAGTGGCTGGCGGCCGATGCGGCCGGACGATCTGGCGGCGGTCGAGGCGATCGCCGAGCGCGTGCACGAGGCCTATCCCGAGGATCCGGCGGTGTTCGCCGAGCGGCTCCGCCTCTGGCCCGAGGGCTGCCTGATCTACGAACGCGACGGAGTTCCGATCGCCTATCTGCTGAGCCATCCCGGCCGCGCCTTTGAGCCGCCGGCGCTGAACGCGCTGCTCGGCGCGCTGCCGCAGCCGCCGACCACCTACTACATCCACGATCTCGCCCTGCTGCCCGAGACGCGCGGGCAGGGCGCCGGTTCGGCCGTCGTCGGACGCCTGCTCGACATCGCGCGTCGCGCCGGCTGCCCCGAGATCTCGCTCGTCGCCGTCAACGACTCGGTCGGGTTCTGGGGCCGGCACGGCTTTCGCGCGGTCGACGTCCCGGCTCTCGCCGAGAAGCTGGGCAGCTATGACGAGAACGCGCGCTACATGGTGCGGCCACTCGGCTAGCCTGCCGGCCCCGCTCGAACGAACATGAAAAAGGGGCCGGCGGAGGACGCCGGCCCCGTTCTCAATCCGGTCCCGCCGAGGAACCTAGCGGTCGATGCGCGCCGCCTGCTGCGGCGAGTAGCGCTCGCCCTTTATGTCGATCGGCGCGATGGCCGCCTCGATCGCCTGCAAATCGGCCTCGGTCAGCTCGACGGCCGCCGCGCCGAGGTTCTCGTCGAGCCGGTGCAGCTTGGTGGTGCCGGGGATTGGCACGATCCAGGGCTTCCGTGCCAAAAGCCAGGCGAGCGCGATCTGCGCCGGCGTCACCTTCCTGGCGGCGGCGATGCGGGCGAGTTCGTCGACGATTGCCTGATTGGCCTGGCGCGCCTCGGTCGAGAAGCGCGGCACGGTATTGCGGAAGTCCGTGCTGTCGAAGGTGGTGCTGGCGTCGATGGCGCCGGTGAGAAAGCCCTTGCCGAGCGGGCTGAACGGCACGAAACCGATGCCGAGTTCCTCCAGCGTCGGCAGGATCGCCTCTTCCGGCTCCCGCCACCACAGCGAATATTCGCTCTGCAGCGCCGCGACCGGCTGCACCGCATGGGCGCGGCGGATGTTCTTCACGCCGGCCTCCGACAGGCCGAAATGCTTCACCTTGCCCTCGCGGATCAACTCCTTGACCGTGCCGGCGACGTCTTCCATCGGCACGTTCGGATCGACACGGTGCTGGTAGAACAGGTCGATGCGGTCGGTGCGGAGCCGCTTCAGCGACGCTTCCGCGACGGCGCGGATATGGTCGGGGCGGCTGTCCATGCCGCTCGTGCCGCTGCCGTCGATGTCGATGCCGAACTTGGTGGCGATGACGACCTGGTCGCGGATCGGCGCGAGCGCCTCGCCGACGACCTCCTCGTTCTTGTAGGGCCCGTACACCTCGGCGGTGTCGAAGAAGGTGACGCCGCGGTCGAAGGCGGCGCGGATCAGGCGGACGCCGTCGGCGGTGGCGAGCGGCTGGCCGTAGGACATGCTGATGCCCATGCAGCCGAGGCCGATGGCGGAGACCTCGAGGCCGCCGCTTCCGAGCTTGCGCTTCTGCATTGTTGGCTTCCTTTCCAGGATGCGCCCGCGCCGCGACGGCGGCGGGCGAGGGGATTCAGGCCGGATAGTCCGCGTCGCTGACATGCTCGAGCCAGTCGACCGTCTTGCCGTCGAGCGCCTCGGCGATCGCGATGTGCGTCATCGCCGTGGTGGCCGTCGCGCCGTGCCAGTGCTTCTCGCCCGGCGGGAACCAGACGATGTCGCCAGGGGCGAGCGGCTCGACCGGGCCGCCCTCGCGCTGCGCCCAGCCGCGGCCGGAGACGACGATCAGCGTCTGGCCGAGCGGATGGGTGTTCCAGGCCGTGCGGGCGCCGGGTTCGAAGGTCACGGTCGCGCCGCCGACGCGGGCGGGCGCGGTGGTGCTGAACGGCGCGTCGATGCGCACCGTGCCGGTGAAATAGTCCGCCGACCCCTTCGCGGAGGGCTGCGAACCGTTCCTCTTGATATCATGCGATGTTCCTTCTCTGCGATGGGTCAGGCCTCCAGCGAGGCCATGTCGATCACGAAGCGGTATTTGACGTCGCTCTTCAGCATGCGCTCGTAGGATTCATTGATCGACTGGATCGGAATTACCTCGACGTCGGCCGTGATGCCGTGCTCGCCGCAGAAATCGAGCAGGTCCTGCGTCTCGGCGATGCCGCCGATCAGCGAACCCGCCACCGACCTGCGTCCCATGATCATCGGTACCGTGTCGAGCGCCGGCTCCAGGCCGCCAAGATAGCCGACCAGCACCAGCGTGCCGCTGACGGCGAGCGTCGGCACATAGGGGTTCAGGTCATGCCCGTAGGGCACCGTGTCGAGGATCAGGTCGAAGCGGCCCTGGGCCGAAGCCATTTGCGCCGCGTCGGTGGAGAGGATGATCTCGTCGGCGCCGAGCCGGCGGGCATCCGCTTCCTTGCCGGGCGAACGGGTGAACAGGGTGACATGGGCGCCGAGCGCCTTGGCGAGCTTCAGCCCCATATGGCCGAGGCCGCCGAGCCCGATCACGGCGACCCTGCTGCCGGCGCCGACCTTCCAGTGGCGCAGCGGCGACCAGGTGGTGATTCCGGCGCAGAGCAGCGGCGCCGCGCCCGCCAGGTCGAGTCGCTCGGGCAGCTTCAGCACGAACCGGTCGGAGACGACGATCCGTTCCGAATAGCCGCCATAGGTCGGCATACCGTCATGCCGGTCGACGGCGTTGTAGGTGTAGGTGGCGTGGTGCGCGCAGTACTGCTCGTCGCCATTGTCGCAGGAGAAGCACTGCTGGCAGGAATCGACCATGCAGCCGACGCCGACCGCATCGCCCGGCTTGAAGCGCGTCACGGCGGCGCCGACGCTCGCCACCCGGCCGATGATCTCGTGGCCGGGGACCATCGGGTAGGTGGCGCCGCCCCAGTCGTTGCGGGCGTTGTGGACGTCGGAATGGCAGACGCCGCAATAGAGGATGTCGATCGTCACGTCGTTGGCGCGCGGATCGCGCCGCTCGAACCGGAACGGCTCGAGGTCGGTGGTGGCGGAATGGGCGGCATAGCCGAGAACAGTGCTGGTCACGGGGCGGATCCGATGTCGTTGAGCCAGATATCGCGGCGCCCTCGTGCGGCGAGGGGGGCGGGAGGGGCCGGGTCGGGATCCGAAACTAGAGCTTTCAGCCGTCGTCGATTAGCTGGCATAATGCGCATGCCGTTATGAGCGAGATTCATGAATGTTGCGCGAGAACGTCAACGACCTCGTCGCCTTCCTCGAAGTGGCGCGTGAGGGCAGCTTCACCAAGGCCGCGGCCAGGCTCGGCGTTTCGCAATCGGCGCTCAGCCACGCGATGCGCGCGCTGGAAACCCGGCTCGGCATGCGCCTTCTCGCCCGTACGACGCGGAGCGTCTCCCTGACCGAGGCGGGCGAGCGGCTGCTGCGCACCGTCGCGCCGGCCTTCGAGGACATCGACGCCGAACTGCTGGCCCTCACCGAATTGCGCGACAAGCCGGCCGGAAGCTTCCGCATCACCGCAGGCCAGCACGCCGTCGATACCATCCTCTGGCCGGTGCTCGAGCGATTGCTGCCCGACTATCCCGACATCAAGGTCGAGCTCTCCATCGACGCCGCGCTGACCGACATCGTCAGCGAGCGCTTCGATGCCGGGGTGCGGCTCGGCGAATCGCTGGAGAAGGACATGATCGCCGTGCGCATCAGTCCCGAGATGCGCATGGTGCTGCTCGCCGCGCCGGCCTATCTGGACAAGCATCCGCCGCCCAGGGCGCCGCGCGACGTGACGGCGCACAATTGCATCAACCTCCGCCTGCCGACCTATGGCGGGCTCTACGCCTGGGAATTCGAGAAGGACGGACAGGAGCTGCGCGTGCGGGTCGAGGGGCAGCTGACCTTCAACACGCCGTCCAACGTGCTCAAGGCGGCCGCGGCCGGCATGGGCCTCGCCTTCATGCTCGAGGACGCGGCGCGGGACTATATCGCCGACGGTCGTCTCGTCCGCCTGCTCGAGGATTGGTGCCCGCCATTTCCCGGCTACCACCTCTATTATCCGAGCCGCCGGCAGCCTTCGCCGGCCTTCACGCTGCTGGTCGAGGCGCTGCGTTATCGCGGCTGAGAACGGCGGCAAGGCGCCGTTGCGCCCGGGGTTGGCTTCTGCGACGGTCCGGCGATGTCGAGCAGGGAAGGCGCGGTGAGGACCATGTTGGCAAGCTGGCAATTCTGGGCGGTGCTGTCCGCCGCCTTCGCGGCGCTGACGGCGATCTTCGCCAAGATCGGCATCACGGGCGTCGGTTCGGACTTCGCCACCTTCATCCGCACCGTCGTCATCCTCGTCACCATCGCCTTCATCCTGACGGTGACGGGGCAGTGGCAGCCCTTCGGCTCGGTGTCGTCGAAGAGCTATGCCTTCCTCGTCCTGTCTGGGCTGGCGACGGGCGCTTCCTGGCTCTGCTATTTCCGCGCCCTGCATCTTGGCGACGCCGCCCGCGTCGCGCCGGTCGACAAGCTCAGCGTCGTACTGGTGGCCCTGTTCGGGGTGGCCTTCCTGGGCGAGAATCTCTCCTGGCGCAACTGGCTCGGCGTGCTTCTGATCGCCTCCGGGGCCGTTCTGGTGGCCATGCGCGCGTGAGGCTGGATGGGTGGCGGGTATCCTTCGCCGGCTTCCTGTGGTCATTTTCGCGGCATGGAGGGGCTCCATCGCCCCTATCCGGGCCTTTTTCGGCGTGCGGCATGAAACTTCGTCGATTGGGGGTTGACGCAGCGCCGGCATTGGCGCACCTCACAGGCGTCAAGCCGGTATCCGCATGCGGACCGGCCCCCACTTGGAACCCCCGCTTCATGTCGAGCGACAGTAGCAGTCGAATAAAGGCGCCGCCCAGGGCCGCGATGAACTGATCGCTCGATCGGCTCACTCGGTCTGCCGGCGGCCGATCGGAGTAGAGCCATGGAAGATATCGTCCGCCAGGACGAGGCGACCCTGCGCGCCGAGGCATCGCGCCTCGATCACGAGCACGTCGCCGACGTCGTCGAACGCCTCAACCAGCATGATCCCGAGACCAACGCGGCGGTTCTCGCCGGGCTCTCGGACGAACGCGTCGTCGAGATCCTCGACCTGCCCGAGTTCGAGGATTCGGGCGAGGTCATCGCCAACCTGCCGCGCGAGCGCGTCGCGCGCATCATCGCCGGCATGTCGGCCGACCGGGCGACCGACCTTCTCGCCGAGGTCGAGGAGCCGCTGCGCTCGCAGCTGATCGCCCGCCTCGATCCGGAGACCCGCAGCGCCGTTGCGCGCCTCGCCGCCTATCCCGAAGGCAGCGCCGGCAGCATCATGACGACCGAGTTCGTCAGCGTGCCGTCCGACTGGACGGTGGCGCAGACGCTGAAGCACATCCGCGCCGTCGAGAAGAGCCGCGAGACGATCTACACGATCTGCGTGCTGGATCCGACGACCCATGCGCTCGTGCAGGCGGTGTCGCTGCGCCGGCTGATCGCCGCCGAGCTCGACGCCAACGTGCTGTCGGCCGGGCGTCACAGCCGACCGATTACGGTCGAGCCGCGCACCGACCGCGAGGCCGTCGCGCAGCTGTTCTCGAAATACGATCTTCTGGCCGTCCCCGTGGTGGATGAGCGTTTCCATGTCGTCGGGATCGTCACGGTCGACGACGTCATCGATACGATCTTCGCGGAAAGCACGGAGGACGCGCAGAAGTTCGGCGGCATGGAGGCGCTCGACGAGCCCTACATGGACATCAGCTTCCTGAAGATGATGCGCAAGCGCGCCGGCTGGCTCTGCGCGCTGTTCATCGGCGAGATGCTGACGGCGACCGCCATGCAGCATTTCGAGCATGAGCTGGAGCGGGCGATCGTGCTCACCCTGTTCATTCCGCTGATCATGAGCTCCGGCGGCAATTCCGGCTCGC
>JAEWAD010000121.1 GCA_023391905.1 Pseudomonadota bacterium
TCATCCCGGACGAAGCGGAGCGGAGATCCGGGATCCATACAGCCGAGAGATCGGGAGGCTCGCGCGCCCAGGGCCGGGGCTGCGTGGATCCCTGCTTTCGCAGGGATGACGGTGGAGCGAGGTCGGACGTCCTTGTCCGCCGAAACAGATCGGCGTGAGATCGCCCACCTTCAGAACGAATTGCAACGCCCTGCGCAGGCGCCTCCGGCCTGAGCTCCCGCGCCGCCCCGCCCTCGCCGTCATCCCGGACGAAGCGGAGCGGAGATCCGGGATCCATACAGCCGAGAGATCGGGAGGCTCGCGCGACCAGGGCCGCGGCTGCTTGGATCCCCGCCTTCGCGGGGATGACGACGGAGCGCAAAACTGGCTTCCGCGCGCCTCCGAGGAAGAAGGGCGGCCCGAAGGCCGCCCCTTGCGGCGCTATTTGAATACCGCCTCTACCGCGCTCGCCAGCGTGGCGCCGGCGTTGCTCTTGCAATAGGCGGCGACCTTCTCCGCATTGGCATGCGCCTTCTCGCTGTCCACCATGGTATTGCCGGCCTTGCCATGGACATAGCCGCTCATCCACATGGCAACGCCAGCAATCCTGCCGGGCGACATGGCACCCACCTCTTTGCAGGTCAGTTTCGAAACGTCGACTTCCTTGGCCAAGGCTGGGACGGCCAAGACAACACACAGAGATGCAAATGCACTCAGCAAATGACGGGGCATGGTCAGGGCATCCTTGCTAGAGCCCCCGCCGGCCAAAATAGGGCGTTCGGAACTCAACGCCCGATAACAAACGCGATCGTTACACCGAGTTGACCCGGCGCATGCCCGCGCCACGCCAGGTCCAAGAATACGCAATCCGGGCGCCCCGCAGCCAACATCGCGCGGGACGTCCGGATCGCTGCCAGACGTCAGAGATCGACGCCGTAGATGGCCTTGGCGCGCTCGGCGCTCAGATAGCCGTTCTTGATGTCGTCCAGAACGGCGGCGCGGGAGCGCTTCTTCGGATCGCCGTAGCCGCCGCCATTGCCGGTGACGACGCGGACGATGTCGCCCTTGTTGAGCTCGACGCCGGTCGCGAAGGAGTAGCGCTTGCGGCTGCCGTCCGTCTTGATCACGTCGACATGGTTGCCCGTGCCGTCATGGCCGCCTTCCATGCCCCAGGGCATGACCTTCGAGCGGGTGTAGCCGCAGGTCAGGAAGTTGCCGTCGGCGCGGACGCGGTAATCCATGCGGATGCCCTTGCCGCCGCGCCACTGGCCCTCGCCGCCCTCTTCCGGGTTCAGCGCCAGCTGGTCGACATAGAGGCCGTAGCGCGCTTCCGCGATCTCGGCCGGGCAGTTGAACGTCTCGCCGTGGAAGCCGGAGAAGATCGCGTTGTTGCCGTCGCGGCCGGGCATCGCGCCCCATCCGCCGAGTTCCGGCTCGACGATCGTGAAGTGCCGGCCGGTATCCGGATGCGGGCCGCCGAGCACGGTGCCGCAGATCGAGGCGAAGCTGCCGGCCGAGAGCTTCTCCGGCAGGTGCTGCGCCAGGCAGCGCAGGATCAGGTCGAACACGCGGATCTCGACCTCGTAGTAGAAGCCGTGCGCCGCCGGTTCCTGCGCGTCGAAGATCGAGCCGGGCCGCGTCTTGACGACGAGCGGGCGGAACGAGCCGCCATTCGCCGGCGCGCTGACGTCGGTGATCGCCTTGATCGCCATCTGGCACGAGACGACGACGCCGTCGCGGCTGGCATTGCTCGGCGTCAGCGTCTGGTCGGGATTGTCGGTCAGGTCGACGATGAATTCATCGTCGGTGATCTCGACCGTCACCTTGTAGGTCTGGCCGTTGTCCTGCTCCTCGGCGAAGGCGAACTTGCCCTTCGGCAGTTCCTTGAGCGCCTTCAGCGTGACCTGCTCGCCATAGTCCATGAAGTGCTTCATGGCGGCGATGAAGGTGGCCTTGCCGTACTTGTTGACCAGGTCGAGGATGCGCTTCTCGCCGATGCGGACCGCCGCGATGGCCGCCCACATGTCGCCCTTCAGGAACTCGGGCAGGCGCGAATTGACCGTCATGAGGTCCATGACGGACTGGTTCGACACGCCCTTCTCGATGATCTTGATCGCCGGGATGCGGAGACCTTCCTGGTAGATCTCCTTGGCGTCGGTCGACATCGAGCCCGGCACCATGCCGCCGACATCGTTCCAGTGCGCGATGTTGGCCGTCCAGGCGACGATCTCGCCCTCGGCGAAGACCGGCATGACCAGCACGACATCGTTCAGATGGGTGACGCCGCCATAGAACGGGTCGTTGGTGACGAACACGTCGCCGGCGTGGATCGTGGCGAGCGGATGCTTGCGCAGGATCGCCTTCGCCGCCTTGTCGAGCACGCCGATGAAGGACGGGATGCCGGCGCCGGAGGACGCGATCTCGCCATCGGCGGCGCAGATGCCGGTGCCCATGTCGAGCACCTCGTAGATGATGGCGCTCATCGCCGTCTTGCGCATCGCCGCGAACATTTCATCCGAAATCGCCTGCAGCGAGTTCTGGATGATGTCGAAGGTGACGGGATCGTGCGACGGGCTCTGTGTTGCTGCACTGCTCATAGGTCAGGCCCCCAGTTCGATGTGGGTGTTGCCATAGGCGTCGATGGACACGCGGTTGCCCGGGTGGATCACCACCGTGGTGCCGGAATCCTCCAGGATCGCCGGGCCATCGAAGCGCATGCCGGGCTCCAGCTTGGCGAGGTCGTAGATCGTCGCCTCGTGCACGCCTTCGAGCGCGTAGTCGACGTCGCGGCGGCTCTTCACCGCCTGGTCGAGCGTCGCGCCCGTCGTCGGGAGCGCGTTCATCTCGAGCTTGCCGACCTCGGCCGAAGCGACGAGATGCAGGCCGACGATCTCCACCGGCGCGTCGAGGCGATAGGTGTATTCGCGCTCATAGGCCGTGTGGAACGTGTCGATCATCGCGGCGATCGACGCCGCGTCGACGCGACCGCCCTGGAACTCGACCTCGACCGCGTGCTCCTGGTTCTGGTAGCGGCACTTGACGAAGGCCACCAGCTTCACCTTGCCGGCATCGACGCCCTCGGCGACGAACTGCGACACGGCGCGTTCCTTCGTCTCGTGCAGCAGCGCTTCCAGCGCCGCGGCGCGGCCCTCGCCCGGCTCGATCAGGCGCGACACGAAGAAGTCGCGGCGGAGATCGGACATCATCATGCCCCAGGCGGAGAACACCGAGGCGCCGCGCGGGATGACCACCTTCTTCATGCCGAGCTCGGTGGCGAGCGCCACCGCGTGCATGGCGCCGCCGCCGCCGAAGGCGACCAGCGTGAAGTCGCGCGGGTCGTGGCCGCGGTTGAGCGAGACCAGCTTCAGCGCGTTGATCATGTTGTTGTTGGCGATGCGCAGGATGCCGCGCGCCGCCTCGATCGGCGAAAGCCCGAGCTTTTCCGCGAGCGCGTTCAGCGCGCCGTCGACCGCGGCCATGTCGGCCGTGATCGTGCCGCCGCAGAAATAGTCCTTGTCGATGCGGCCGAGCGCCAGATTGGCGTCGGTCGTCGTCGCCTGCGTACCGCCGCGCGCATAGGCCGCCGGACCCGGCAGAGCGCCGGCCGATTGCGGGCCGACATGCAGCTTGCCGAAATCATCGACCCAGGCGATCGAGCCGCCGCCATTGCCGATCTCAACCAGGTCGACCACCGGCACCATGATCGGATAGCCCGACGCGGTGCGGTCGCGCTCGATCCAGTAGTCGGTCATGATCTTCACATGGCCGTTCTCGATCAACGAGCACTTCGCCGTGGTGCCGCCGATGTCGAGCGCCAGCACGTTCTTCTCGCCGATGATGCGGCCAAGCTCGGCCGCGCCCCAGAAGCCGGAGGCCGGGCCGCTCTCGACCATGGTGATCGGGATCTCGCGCGTCGCCGACAGCGTGTCGACGCCGCAGTTCGACTGCATGACGTAGAGCTGGCCGCCGAAATCCTTCGAGGCGAGCCCGTCCTCGAGCCGGCCGAGATAGCGGCTGGCGACCGGCTGCACATAGGCCGAGAGCACCGTCGTCGAGGCGCGCTCATATTCGCGCCATTCGCGGGTGATCTGGTGCGAGGCGACGACCGAGACCTCCGGCCAGAGCTTCCTGACTTCGGCGGCGACCGCCTGCTCGTGCCGGGGATCGGCATAGGCGTGCAGCAGACAGATGGCGATCGCCTCGACGCCCTCGGCGCGAAAGTCCTCCAGGATCGCCGGCAGGCCGGAAAGATCGAGCGGCGTCCGCTCCTCGCCCGTATAGGCGATGCGGCCCGGGACCTCGCGGCAGAGATAGCGCGGCACGAAGGACTGCGGCTTCACATATTGCAGGTTGAAGAAATCGGGCCGGTTGCCGCGCGCGATCTCCAGCACGTCACGAAAGCCTTCGGTCGTGATCAGCGCCGTCTTGGCGCCCTTGCGCTCGGTCAGCGCGTTGATGACGACGGTGGTGCCATGGGCGAAGAAGGCGATGTCGGCCGGGTCGACCTCCGCCTTGGCGAGCACGTTCAGCACGCCCTGCTCGAAATTCGGCGGCGTCGTGTCGGATTTCGCCGTGCGGACGGTCTGGCGGCCGGTCGCGTTGTCGGTCTCGAAATAGACGAGGTCGGTGAAGGTGCCGCCGACGTCGGTGGCGACGCGGATGGTCTTGTCGCTCATCTCAGTTCTTTCCCTCGCGCATCTGCGATGCCTGCTCGGTGACGGTGGCGGCCAGGATGCCGATCGCCGCGAACGGGCGCAGCGCCATGGCGCGCTCGACCTTGTCGGGCGTGTAGGCGCCGGTCTTGTCGAGGATGTTGATCGTGCCGATCACCTCGCCGCCGAACACGACGGGCACGTTGATGCAGGAACCGCAGCCGAGCTGCTCGATCAGCTCGTAGTCATGGAAGACCGTGGCGATCTCCTCGATCGTGTTGGCGACATAGGGCTTCTTCTCGCCGATCACGAGGTCGTTCCACTTGCCGGCGGCCGATTGCTTGTAGCCGGAAGTCGGGTACTCGACCGGGTGGTTCGAGTAGAGCCGGCGCGACATGCCCGAGGCGATGTCGGCGTTCATCACGGTGAAGATGATCGCGCCGACTTCGCGCTGGTAGAGCTCCTCGACCTTGGCGAGCGTCGCGGTCGGCTGGTCGCCGGCGCCGAGCGCGGCGATGAGTTCGTCCCAGGCCTGGCGATCCGCCACGGGATCGGGCTGCTGTGCGAGAGTCATGGTAGTTCCTTCCTATTCGGCCCCGGCGGGAACTTCCGTTCCGGCTCGGATCTCGGCGCGCAATGCGGCCTCGGCCTCCGTGACGACGGGAATGGCTCCGATCAGTTCGCGCGTATAGGCGCTCTTCGGATCGGAGAAGATGGCCTCGACCGGGCCCGTCTCGACGAGGCGTCCCTTCTGGAACACGCTCACCCGGTCGGCGATCGCCCGCACGACCGCGAGGTCATGCGTGATGAAGAGATAGGTCAGCCCGCGTTCTTCGCGCAGGCGCTGCAGCAGCTGGAGCACCCGCGCCTGGACCAGGACGTCGAGCGCCGAAGTCGGCTCGTCGAGCACCAGCAATTCCGGCTCGCAGGCGAGCGCGCGGGCGATCGCGATGCGCTGGCGCTGGCCGCCGGAAAGGCCGCGCGGCGAGCGACGGGCATGCGCCGCCTCGAGTCCGACTTCCTCCAGCAGCGAGGCGACGCGCCCGTTGCGCTCGGAGGCACGGCCGAGGCCATGCACGTCGAGCGGCAGGCGGATCGAGGCGCCGACGCTGCGGCGCGGGTTCAGCGCCGAGAGCGGGTTCTGCTGCACCAGCTGGATCGCCCGCTTCTGCTCGCGCGTGCGGCTGCGGCCGAGCGGCTTGCCGTTGAAACGGATCTCGCCCGACGTCGCGCCGAGCAGGCCCAGCACCAGATTGGCGAGCGTCGTCTTGCCCGAGCCGCTCTCGCCGACGATGGCGTGGCATTCGCCGCGCTCGAAGGCGATCGAGACATCATCGAGCGCCGTGACGCTGTGGCCATCGGCGGCGAACACCTTGCCGAGATGGTCGAGTTCGAGGATCGGCGCGCTCATGTCGCGGGTCATGCGAAGGCCTCCGTCGGCTCGCCGCAACCCTCGTGCACGATGAGCGGATTCTCGAAATCGGGACTGCGCTCCGGCAGGTCCGGCAGGCCGCCGCCCGAGATCTTCGGGATCGCGGCGAGCAGCGCCCGCGTATAGGGATGGCGCGGATCGTGGAAGAGCTGCGCCGTCGTGCCATGCTCGACGATGCGGCCGCGATAGATGACATAGACGCGGTCGGCGAATTCCCGCACCACGCCGAGATTGTGCGAGATCAGCAGCACCGACGTGCCCGTCCGCTCGGTCATCTCGTGCATCAGCTTCAGCGTCTGCGCCTGCACCGTCACGTCGAGCGCCGTGCCCGGCTCGTCGGCGATCAGGAGCTGCGGCCGGTTGGCCAGCGCCATGGCGATCATGACGCGCTGGTTCATGCCGCCGGAAAGCTGGAACGCATAGGAATCGAGCGCCCGCTTCGGATCGGGGATCGACACCTCGGCGAGCGCCGCCTCGGCGCGCCGGTCGGCATCCGCCTTCGAGATCGAGCGATCGCCGGAACGCAGCACGTCGCGGAACTGGCCGCGGATCTTGAAGGTCGGGTTGAGCGCCGAGGTCGGATCCTGGAAGATCATGGCGACGCGATTTCCTCGCCGCCTGGCGATTTCAGGACCGCCCTTCGCCGCGTCGATGCCGTCGAACCAGATATGCCCCGCGACATGGGTACGCTTTTGGTCCTGCAGCAGGCCCATGGCGAGGCGCGCGGTCACCGACTTGCCGGAGCCGCTCTCGCCAACGAGCGCCACCTTCTCGCCGGCGCGGATATGCATGGAGATGCCGTGCAGCACCTCCGTCGCATGCCGACGGTCGCCGAAGGCGACGCGGAGGTCGCGGATGGCGAGAACGGGCTTCTGCGTGTTGTCCGGCATCTCAGCCCTCCGCCTCGAAGGCTTCGCGCAGGCCGTCGCCGACCAGGTTGAAACCGACCACGACGAGCAGGATCGCGATCGCCGGGAAAACCGTCAGCCACCAGGCGTCGGGCATGTACTTGGCGCCATCGGCGACCATCGAACCGAGGTCCGGGGTCGGCGGCTGCACGCCGAGGCCGAGGAAGGAGAGCGACGACGCCATCAGGATGACGAAGCCGACATCGAGCGTCATCTTGGTCAGGATCGACGGCCAGCAGTTCGGCAGGATCTCGCGGAACAGGATGTGCGCTGTGGAGGCCCCGACCGTCTCGGCGGCCAGCACATAGCCCTCCTGCGCCTCGGCGCGGGTGACGTTGTAGATCAGCCGCGCATACCAGGGCCACCACATGGCGGTGATGGCGAGCATGCCGTTCAGGAGCGTCGGCTCCAGGAAACCCATGATCGCCATGGCGAGCACCAGCGGCGGGATCGCCAGGAACACGTCGGTGATCCGCATCAGGATGTAGTCGGTCCAGCCGCCCTTGTAGCCGGCGACGAGGCCGACGATGACGCCGATCGGCACCGCGATGGCGAGAACGACGATCGCCATGATCAGCGACAGGCGGTAGCCGAAGATGATGCGGGTGAAGAGGTCGCGGCCGATCATGTCGGTGCCGAACCAGAACGCGCCGCTCGGCGCCGCCGTCATCGCCGTGAAGTCGCCGGTCGGGCCGACATGGTCGGGATAGGGCGTGACGAAGGGCGCGAAAACAGCGAGCAGCACGATCGCGGCGACGAGGACCAGGCCCGCCAGCGAAAGCGGGTCAGCGCTGAACGCCGCCCAGGCCTTGGAACGGGTGCGCGTCCGCGACGCGATGACGGGGCTATCGGGTTCCGACATGACTCAGGCCCTCCCCGCCGCGAGACGGATGCGCGGGTTGATGATGTTGACCAGGATGTCGACGATGATGTTGACGATCAGGAAGGCGGCGGCGATCACCAGCACGGTGCCGACGATGGCATCCAGGTCCTTGCGCAGGATCACCTCGACGCCATAGCGCGACAGGCCGGGCCAGCCGAACACCTTCTCGACCAGGAAGGCATTGCCGAGCATGGCCGCGAATTCGAGCCCGAGGATGGTCAGGGTCGGGATCAGCGCCGGCCGGAAGCCGTAGCGCATGGCGATGCGGCGGCCGGGAAAGCCGTAGGCACGCGCCATCTCGACATAGGGCCGCTCATAGACCTCGTTCATGTTCGAGCGCGTCAGCCGCGCCGTCTGGCCGAGGCCCGACATGGCCAGCGCCAGCGCCGGCAGGATCAGGTGGTGCAGCGCGTCGAGGAAGCCCGCGCCGTTGCCGGCGAGCGCCATGTCTATCAGCATGAAGCCGGTGACGGCCGGCGGCGCCGTGACCGACTGGCTGAGCTGGCCCTCGATCGGGAACCAGCCCCAGAAATAGCCGAGCACCAGCTGCAGGATCACGCCCCAGACGAAGGCCGGCGTGCAGACGCCGAGCAGCGAGATCAGGCGTCCGACGTGATCGGGAAAGCGGCCGCGATAATGCGCGGAGAGAATGCCGATCGGCAGGCCGATCAGGATCATCAGGATGCCGGAGACGAAGACCAGCTCCAGCGTCGCCGGCAGGAACTGCGCGATGTCGGTCGTCACCGGGCGGTTGGTATAGAGCGACTTGCCGAGGTCGCCCGTCGCCACCGACTTGACGAACTCCCAGTACTGCACCGGCAAGGGCGCATCGAGATGGCGTTCGAGCCGCAGCGCCGCGACCTGTTCGGCGGTCGCGTTGGGGCCGAGCGCGATGCGCGCCGGATCGCCCGGCATGACGCGCGCGATGGCGAAGATCAGCATCGAGATGCCGATCATCACGATCAG
The DNA here is from genome assembly GCA_023391905.1 of Pseudomonadota bacterium. Classification (GTDB taxonomy): domain Bacteria; phylum Pseudomonadota; class Alphaproteobacteria; order Rhizobiales; family Kaistiaceae; genus Kaistia. The sequence continues at coordinate 8,821 of JAEWAD010000121.1, forward strand.
GGCGGCGCCGAGCCGGTACAGGAAGGATCTGAGGATGTTCGACATGATCTATCACTCGGCCTGTCGCTCGCCCACGCGGACTGCGCGGCGGCCGGCTGGAGGTCACGGGCGCAGCTCGGCGCCGCGCCCGTGACGAGGGCAGGATGAACGAGCCTGCGACTACTGCGCCATTTCCATGTTGCGGAAATTGAAGCTGAAGCCGGACAGCGCGTAGCGGTGGGCGTCGTCCGACAGAGCCGGAACGGTGACCGCCTTGCGCGCCGGGAACACCGCGACCTGGTCATAGGCATAGATCGTCGGCGCGAGGTCACGCAGGCGCTGGCTCAGCTGCTCGTAGATCGCCTGGCGCTTCGCCTGGTCCGTCTCGGCGCGGCCCGCCTCGAGCAGCTTGTCGACCTCGGCGTCCTCGAGATATTCCGGCGACTGCCAGGTGCCCTTGGCCGACGAGTGGTAGGTGTTGAACAGCAGCGAGTCCGGATCCGGCGTCGTGGCGCTGTTGGAGATCTGCGAGATGTTCGGCGTCGTCTCGGGCTTGGTCACCATCTCGGTGAACAGCGCCCACGGCACGCGCTTGACCTCGGGCTTGAAGCCGAGCTGCGAGAAGTTCGCCTGCATCAGCAGCGCGAAGCGCTCCTCGAGCGGCACTTCGGCGATCCAGGAGATCTCCAGCGGCGTCTCGGCCGGATTGTACTTGCACTGCGCCAGCTCGGCCTTGGCCTTCTCCATATCCTGCGCAAAGTCGGGCACGGTGGTGGAGGAGCCGAGCATGCCCTTCGGGATCGGGCCGTTTGCCGGATTGCCGAGCGAGACCTTGTCGGTCACGGCGATCATCTTGTGGGCGGTCGCGTAGTCGAAGGCATAGGTCAGCGCGCGACGGCAATGCACGTCGTCGAGCGGCGCCTTTGCCGTGTTCAGCTTGATGTAGAACACGTTGGTGCCGGTCTCGGTCAGCAGCTGCATGGTCTCTTCGGCGGCGAGCGCCTTGGCGACCTCGGGCGGCAGCCACTGCGAGGCGATATCATGCTCGCCCTTGGACAGCAGCGCGCGGACGGTCGAGGCCTCGAGGCCGTAGCGGAACTTGACCTTGTCGGGAGACTTCGGCGTCGCGCCCTGGAAATAGCCGGGGAATTTGGCGAGCGCGGTCTCGGCCTGCGGGTTCTGGCTCTCGACGACATAGGCGCCCGAGCCGGCGTCGTTGGCCGACAGCCAGGCTTCCGAATAGTCGCCGAACGCGCCGTACTTGCCTTCGGCCTGGTGCGACCGGGCGAGCTTGGAATCGATGATCGGCAGGCGGACGAGCGAGGCCAGGAACGGCGAGAACGGGCCCTTCAACGTGAACTTGACCGTCTTCGGATCCGTTGCCTCGACCTTGTCGACGCTCTCGGCGAAGAGGTGCGAGAAGCCCTGCCCCAGCGCGATCATGCGGTCGTAGGAATAGACCACGTCCTCGGCGGTGAGCGGGTTGCCGGAGTGGAACTTGACGTCGTCGCGGAGCGTGAAGGTGTAGACGTTGCCGTCGACCGTCCAGCTCGCGGCCAGCATCGGCTCCATGCCGGGCTTTCCGGCGGAAGGCTGCACCAGCGTATCGTAGACGTTGAACATCAGGATCGAGTCGGCATAGTCCGACGCCTTGGCCGGGTCGAGTTCGCCGACCGGCACCTCGTCGAGGCGCAGCACCGTCTCGGCATAGGCCGGGGCCGTCGCCAGCACGGTCGTGGAAAGCGCCGCCATCAGCAGCGTCGCGCGGAAGCTCTTCATCAGATTACCTCTTTTTCACCCTCTGTCTTCGCGCGCGCGGCTGCCTTGCCCTGTTTCTGCTGGGGCTTGCCGCCCACTTGGGTTAGGCCGCCCTGACGCGCGGAATCTCCGAATAATTGCTGTGTCCCGACCGAGAGGACCTCGGCGACCTGGTCGGTCGGGTTGTGCACGCGATGCGGCCGCTGGGCCGAGAAATGCAGGACGTCGCCCATCTGGAGATCATGGTCGACATCATCCACCACATAGCGGATGGTGCCGCTCAGTACGTAGACGATCTCCTCGCCCTCATGCGCCGCCGTCTCCGAGAGATAGCGCGGCGGCACGTTCATCTTGACCGCGCTCAGCGCCTGCCCGGGAAAGGTCGTCGACAGCCGCTCGTAGGAAATCCAGTCGGGATTGATCGCATAGGCGCCCCTGCCCTCGCGGCGCGAAACCGCGCTCGGGATGTCGGGCTGCTCCAGGAAGGCACTGACCGGCAGATCCATCACCCTGGCGATCGTCACCAGCGAGGAAAGCGACGGCGTCGTGATGTCGCGCTCGACCTGGCTGAGGAAGCCGATCGAGAGGCCGGAGGCCTCGGCGACGCGCTGTAGCGTCAGCCGGCGCTGCTTGCGCGCCTCGCGGATCTTGTGCCCGACCTTGAGCGGATCGTTGTCCATGCGTCCTCCCGTCGCCGATCGCGACGTTCCGAATATTTCACCATAGCTAAAATTGTAAGGCAAGTTCCTTTGCCGGCGTCGCCATCATCCTGCCACGCTCGGAGAGGTCGCGCGTTGATCCCGCGCAATCGAGTCGGGCCGCGCGGAAGACGACAGAGGCCAGTGGAGGCTGGGCTGACGGGGCGCTACCGCTCGGGTACCGGAAGGGTAACGCGTTAACCCGCCGATCAGCGCAGCGGCTGGGGCTGCGCGACGTCCAGGATGCGGAAGCTCGCCTGCTTGCGACCCTGCCAATGGTCGATGCTGAGTGAGCCCGCGACATGCAGCGGCCGCCCGCGCGAGGCGAGCAGGGTGCGGCCGAGGTCGGTCTCGGCGGCACGGAAGGCGATCGCCTTCAGGTTCTGGTCGCCGCCGGAAAGCGTGACCCGGACATGGCCGTTGCCGACGGTATCGGCGTAGTTGACGATATGCGCCGGCAGCGCAAACACCGGCTCGGCATGGCCGGCCCCGAACGGCCCGGCCCGTTCCACCCGCTCGATGAAGTCGGGCGTCGCGGCGCGCGCCGTCAGCGCACCGTCGATAAGAAGCTGGTCCGCCTGCCGCGCCTGGCGCGACGCCTCGGCGGCGCGGGTCTCCAGGAAAGCGCGGAATTCCGCGAATTTCGCAGGCTCGATCGTCAGGCCGGCCGCCATGGCGTGCCCACCGCCCTTGACGAGAAGCCCGGCCTCGACGGCGCCCCGGACGAGCGCGCCGAGGTCCACGCCGGCCACCGAGCGCCCGGACCCGGTGCCGGTGCCGTTCGGCTGCAGCGCGATGGCGAAGGCCGGGCGGCGGAAGCGCTCCTTCAGACGCGCCGCGATCAGGCCGACGATGCCGGGATGCCAGCGATCGCTGGCCGTGACGATGACGGCAGGCCCCTCGCCCGACCCGATCTCGGCCTCGGCTTCCGCGACCGCCTCCTCGAGCATCGAGGTTTCAATGGCTTGGCGCTGCTTGTTGAGATCGTCGAGCTCGACGGCGATGCGCTCGGCCTCGGCGGCATCGTCCAGCGACAGCAGCCGCGCCCCGAGCGCGGCATCGCCGATCCGGCCGCCGGCATTGATGCGCGGCCCGAGCAGGAAGCCGAGATGATAGGGCGCCACGGGAACGTCGATGCGGGCGGCCAGCGACAAAGCGGCCAGGCCCGGATTGGCCCGCCGGCGCACCGCCAGCAGCCCCTTGGTGACGAAGGCGCGGTTCAACCCGATCAGCGGAACGACGTCGCAGACCGTGCCGAGCGCCACCAGATCGAGCCATTGCAGCAGGTCCGGCTCCGGCCGCGTCGCTCCGTACCAGCCGCGCTTCCGAAGTTCGCGGTTCGTCGCCACGATGGCCAGGAAGGTGACGCCGACCGCCGCGAGATGGCCGAGGCCCGAGAGATCGTCCTGGCGGTTCGGATTGACCACGGCCAGCGCCGGCGGCAGCTCGGCGCCCATCTGGTGATGGTCGAGCACCACGGCCAGCCGCCCGAGATCGCGCGCGACGCCAAGCGCCTCGTGGCTGGTCGAGCCGCAGTCGACGGTGACGATGAGGTCGGCGCCCTCCTCGACCAGCGTGCGGATGGCGTCCGGATTGGGGCCGTAGCCTTCGAAGATGCGATCGGGGATGTAGATCCGCGTCTCGACGCCCTGATGGCGGAGGAAGCGGGCCAGCAGCGCCGAGGAAGTCGCGCCGTCGACGTCATAATCGCCGAAGATCGCGACGTGCTCGCCGGCGACAACCGCGTCGGCGATGCGTGCCGCGGCCGCGTCCATGTCGGTGAGAACGGAGGGATCCGGCATCAGCCGGCGCAGGCTCGGATCAAGGAAATCGGCCGCGTCGTCGATCGCGACGCCCCGGCCTGCGAGCACGCGGGCGACCAGTTCGGGGATCTCGTGGCGCTGCGCCATGGCCGTCGCCGCGAGACTCGCGACGGGGTCGGCGCGCTCCGTCCAGCGGCGCCCCGTCACGGATCCCTCTACGCCGAGAAAGGCGCGCCGTGCGTCGCTGGACATCGTCGTCATGGGGACTGGATCAGCCCTCGCTCTCGAACTTCTCGAGGTCGCGATGCGTCGCCTTGATCCAGCGAACCGTGCCCGAGGAGGAACGCATCACGACCGTATCGGTGGTGATCTCGCCATTGCGGGCGAAGCGCACGCCGGAGAGCAGGTTGCCGTCGGTGACGCCGGTGGCGGCGAACAGCACGTCGCCCTTGGCCATCTCGTCATGGGTGAACTTCTTGTCGAAGTCCTTCACGCCCATCTTGGCGGCCCGCTCGCGCTGGCTGTCGGACTGGGTGACGAGGCGGCCCTGCATCTGGCCGCCGATGCAGCGGAGCGCCGCCGCGGCCAGCACGCCCTCGGGGGCGCCGCCGATGCCGAGATAGATGTCGATGCCGGTCTCGTCCGGATTGGTGGTGTGGATGACGCCGGCGACGTCGCCGTCACCGATCAGGCGGAGCGCGGCGCCGGTGGCGCGGACGTCCTCGATCAGCTTGGCATGGCGCGGACGGTCGAGAATGCAGGCGGTGATCTCGTTGACCGGCACGCCCTTGGCGGCGGCCAGCGCCTGGATGTTCTC
>JAEWAD010000247.1 GCA_023391905.1 Pseudomonadota bacterium
CGATGGATGCGCGGAAGGTCGACGACACCGTCAGGAGGCAAGGAGACGGCGTCGCCCACCGGTTCCGCAGATACGCGCTCGCCCGGCGAAAGGTTTCACGTCGTCGGAAATCGGGACGGCGTTCCGCGTTGGCGACAAAAAGAGCCCGGCCGAATCGCCGGGCCCAGATGTCCTCGTCCCGGGGAGGTCAGGGGATGAGAACCGTATCGATCACATGGATGACGCCGTTCGACTGGTTGACGTCGGCGATGGTCACCTCGCCCTTGCCGCCCTTCTCGCCCATCAGCCAGACCTTCTTGCCGTCGACCTTGAACTTGATGCTCTCGCCCTCGACGGTCTTGTACTCGGCCATGCCGTTCATCTTCTTGGCCGCCGCCACGATGTCGGCGGCAGAGATCTTGCCGGGCACGACATGATAGGTCAGCACGGCGGTCAGCTTGTCCTTGTTGGCGGGTTCGAGAAGCGTCTCGACGGTGCCCTTGGGCAGCGCGGCGAAGGCTTCGTTGGTGGGCGCGAACACCGTGAACGGACCCTTGCCCGACAGCGTATCGACCAGGCCGGCCGCCTTGACCGCGGCGACCAGCGTCGTGTGGTCCTTCGAATTGACGGCGTTCTCGATGATATTCTTGTCGGGATACATGGCCGCGCCGCCGACCATCATGGTCTTGGCGATGGCCGGCGCGGCGATCGTAGCGACCCCGCCGAGCGCGATCGTTGCGATGGCGGCGGCACGGGCGATATTGGCGAAACGAGACATTAGACGTCCTCCTGCGACGACGAGCCATGCCCGCGCGTCGATCTATGCCCAGATCCGGATGTCACGCCTCGGGAAACGATAATAGAACCTGCGGCAACGGACCAAAAACATCCCAAGCATGGACAGCATGATTGCCGACCAATCCTGTATAACCACCGATGACGCAGCTTCTACTGGGGCATCCCGAAGCGTTCTTCCACCGACTTATACGAGACGCAGGTAGAACGGTTTCACGCCGGCTCCAAAAAAATCGGGCTGGCGCCGCGGACTTTGCCGGCAGCGGGGAAAAGGCTGCTGCGGGAAACCGGCGCGATGGCACGCCATTGCTTGCACCGGCCGAGTCCCCGCCATAATCTCCGCGCCGAGTGGAGTTCCCAATGAAAACGACCAATCCCGTCTTTACCGGCCTGCCGACGACCATCTTCGAAGTGATGTCACGGCTCGCCATCGAGCATGGTTCGATCAATCTCGGCCAGGGCTTTCCCGATGTCGACGGACCGGAAGATGTTCGGCGCGCTGCCGCCGAGGCGCTGATCGCCGGGCCGAACCAGTATCCGCCGATGATGGGCGTGCCGGCGCTCCGCCAGGCGGTCGCCGCCGCGAACCAGCGTTTCTACGGCCTCGACGTGGACTGGAAGACGGAGGTCCTGGTCACCTCCGGCGCCACCGAGGCGCTGTCCGACATCTTCACCGCGCTGATCGAACCGGGCGACGAGATCGTCGTCATCGAGCCGCTCTATGACTGCTACCTGCCGCTGATCCGCCGCGCCGGCGGCATCCCGAAGCTCGTACGCGTGACGCCGCCGCACTGGGAACTGGATACGGACGCGTTGGCCGCCGCCTTCTCGGACAAGACCAAGGCGATCCTGATCAACAACCCGATGAACCCGGCCGCCAAGGTGTTCACGCGCGACGAGCTCGCCTTCATCGCCGAGCTCTGCGTGCGCCACGACGCCTATGCGGTCTGCGACGAGGTCTACGAGCACATCGTCTTCGACGGCCACGAGCACATCCCGCTGATGACGTTGCCCGGCATGCGCGAGCGCGCCATCCGCATCGGCTCGGCCGGCAAGACCTTCTCGCTGACCGGCTGGAAGGTCGGCTACGTCACCGCGACGCCGCGCCTGCTCGATCCGATCGCCAAGGCGCATCAGTTCACCACCTTCACCACCCCGGCGGCCCTGCAGTCGGCGGTCGCTTTCGGCCTCGGCAAGGGCGACGAGTATTACGCGTCGCTCGCCGGCGACCTGGCGAAGAAGCGCGACCGGCTCGCCGCCGGCCTCGAACGCCTCGGCTTCGGCGTCGCGCCCTGCGCCGGCACCTATTTCGTTACCGCCGACTTCTCGCCGCTCGGCCTCGCCGGCAGCGACGCGGAGCTCTGCCAGCGCATGACGGTCGAGGCCGGCGTTACCGCCGTGCCGGTCTCCGCCTTCTATGACGGCAACGCGCCGGAGAGCTTCATCCGCTTCTGCTTCTCGAAGCGCGACGAGATCCTCGACGGTGCGCTCGAGCGTCTGTCGGCATGGATCGACAAGCGCGTGAAGGCCGTCGCGTAGGACGCTTTCAAGCGATGCAGAGAAGGCTGGCGGCCGCTCACTCGGCCGGCAGCAGGTCGCCGATATAGACGACCGGGCCGGTCGCCTGGCCCGTCGGCGAGCCGCCCTTCGGCTCGACCGAGATGGCGAGCTTCTCGCCCGGCTTCAGCGAGACGTTCATCGGCATCAGGTCGCTCAGATTGTCGGCGACGCCCATCGAGACGGTCGGCCCCTCGGCCGGCACCTGCCAGAGTTCGAAGCTCTTGTCGGGCGGAGGCGCCTCGCCGACGCGCCGCAGCTTGATCATGCCGGTATCGGTATTGACCATGGCGACGAAGGCCGGCTTGCCGCCCTCCCCGTTCAGCACCGCGACATAGCTCATGCCGGCCATCGGCGGCGGCGCCACCTCGCGCTCGTTCAGGACGAAGATGGCGAGGGCCGCGGCGAGCGCGCCGAAACCGATCGTCGCGATGCGAAGCCGCCGAACCGTACGCTCCAGCAGCAGCACGCGCGCATCACCGCCGACGGCGCGGATCCGGCCAAGGATACCGCTCCAGACGCTGGCGGGCGGCGGCGTCTCGCCGGCCGCGTCGGCAATCGGCTGCAGGCGGCCGGCCCACTCG
>JAEWAD010000477.1 GCA_023391905.1 Pseudomonadota bacterium
GCCTGATCCCTCGCGATTTCCCCCGTCCGAGGCAGGCTGAAGAAAGAGAAGAGACTTGTTTCCGCAACTGATTGATACGCGGCCCTGGCGCCGCGCGGTCGATGACGGCCTGAATTGGGTTGTCCGCAACTGGGGCGGCACATTCGAAGCCGCCGCCTATCCGCTCCTGATGCTCCTGAAGGCGATCGAGGACCTGCTGGTCGCGACGCCGTGGTGGCTGATCATCGCCTTGCTCACCGGCATCGCCTGGCTCGCGACGCCGCGCTGGCAGCTGCCGGCCGTCGTGTTCGCGGCGCTGATGTTCCTCGGCATCATGGACCTCTGGAAGGACGCGATGACGACGATGGCGCTGATGATCGCCGCCACGCTGACGGCGATCCTCATCTCCATCCCCGTCGGCGTCTGGATGTCGCGCTCGATCAATCTGCGCCAGGTGATCACGCCGATCCTCGACCTGATGCAGACGCTGCCGAGCTTCGTCTACCTGATCCCGACGGTGATGATCTTCGGGCCGGGCAAGATCCCGGCGCTGATCGCGACGATCGTCTATGCGGCGCCGCCGCTGGTGCGCCTGACCGATCTCGGCCTGCGTTCCGTCGATCCGGCGGTGATGGAGGCGAGCCGCGCCTTCGGCACCAATCCGCGCCAGCGTCTGTTCGGCGTGCAGATCCCGCTCGCGCTGCCGACCATCCTGGCCGGCGTCAACCAGACGACGATGATGGCGCTCTCCATGGTGGTGATCGCCTCGATGATCGGCGCCGGCGGCCTCGGCTACCAGGTGCTGCAGGGCATCGGCCGGCTCGAGGTCAGCCGCGGCCTGTTCGCCGGGCTCGGCATCGTCGCGCTCGCCATCGTCTTCGATCGCATCACCCAGGCCTTCGGCCGGCAGTTGCAGGCCCGCATCGGCCTGCAGGAGGCACGCTAATGGCTGAGCTGAATGGAAATGCCGAACTCGCCATCGCCATGCGGGGTGTCACCAAGATCTTCGGTCCCGACCCGCAGGCGGCGCTGGCGCTGCTCAAGGCCGGCAAGTCGAAGGCCGAAGTGCAGGCGGAGACCAACCACGTCGTCGGACTCGACAACGTCTCGCTCGACATCGCGGCCGGCCAGATCTTCGTCGTCATGGGCTTGTCCGGTTCCGGCAAGTCGACGCTGATCCGCCACGTCAACCGGCTTATCGAGCCGACGGCCGGCGAGATCCTGGTGCATGGCGACGACGTCCTGAAGATGAGCCGCGACGCGCTCAGGAGCTATCGCCGCACCAAGGTGGCGATGGTGTTCCAGAAGTTTGGGCTGCTGCCGCATCGCTCCGTGATCGATAATGTCGCCTATGGCCTCGAGGTTCGGGGCGTCGGCCGCAAGGTGCGGCTCGAGACGGCGGCGAAGTGGATCGAGACGGTCGGCCTCGCCGGCTACGAGAATTCGCAGCCGCGCCAGCTCTCGGGCGGCCAGCAGCAGCGCGTCGGCCTAGCGCGCGCGCTGTCGATGGATGCGGACATCATCCTGATGGACGAGGCGTTCTCGGCGCTCGATCCGCTGATCCGCTCCGGCATGCAGGACGAGCTGATCACGCTGCAGAAATCGCTGCACAAGACGATCCTGTTCATCACGCATGACTTCGACGAGGCGCTGAAGATCGGCGACCGGATCGCCGTGCTGAAGGACGGCGCCGTGCAGCAGGAGGGCAAGCCGGAGGACATCGTGCTCCGCCCTGCCAACGAGCACATCGAGGAGTTCGTCCGCGAGGTGAACAAGGCACGCGCCATCCACGTTCGCTCGATCATGGAGCGCGGCGTGACGGAGCCGTGCGAGCAGGCGGTGTCGATGGATGCGCGTTGCGAGGACGTGTTGCCGCTGTTCGCCGAGCACCAATGGGTTGGAGTCGTCGACGGCGAGGGCAACCAGATCGGCCGGGTCACTGCCAAGCAGGTGATCAAGGCGCTGGCGCGTCATACGCCCGGCGTCGGCTGAGGAACGGGGAGGGGCGGTGCGCCGCCCCTCCCGCATTCGAGGCTACTGCTCGCGCGAGCCGAGCGACCAGAGCACGCCGAACGGATCGCGCAGCTGGCCGTAGCGGTCGCCCCAGAACTGGCGGTCGAGCGGCAGCTCCACCGTCATGCCGGCCTCGACGGCGCGGTTCCACCAGCTGTCGATGTCGTGGCCTAGCTGCAGGTGCAGGGTGAAGCTCTGTGGCGGCTGCAGAGGATGGCCATATTCCTCGTACGGGTCGGCCAGCATCACCGAGCCGCCATTGATGTAGAGGTGGATGTGCATGGTGCGGCCCTTCTCGTCGACCGGGACACGCATGACTTCCTCGGCGGCGAGCGCTCGCTGGTAGAATTCCGAGGCCTTCACCGCGCCGCCGACCGAGAGGTAGGGCGTCACGCCGCTCAGCACCTTGGGCATTTCGGCAAAGGCGTTCTCGTCGGTCTTGGTATCCATCGTCGATCTCCTCACGCTGTGATGGCAAGCGGCGCCGTCGGGCTGCCGTCATCGCCACGACGAGCGGGCAGGGCCGGTTTCGACAGGGTGGGCGGATTTTTCTGCCGGCACGAAAAAGGCCCGGACGCGGACGTCCGGGCCTCTTGTCCTGGGAGGGGCGATCACCTGCCGCTAGATGTCCTGGTTCTGCGGCAGGATGACGAGGTCGCGGATGGTGGCGTTGGGCGGTCGCGTCACCATGAAGAGCAGTGCGTCGGCGATGTCCTCCGAGCGCAGGCCCTCATGCGCCTCGGCACGGCGCTCGATCTCGTTGGGATCGTTGATGCCCCAGAGCTCGTTCAGCACGATTCCCGGCGCCAGCGCGCCGACGCGGACATTGTGCGGCGCGACCTGGCGGCGGACGCCATGCACGAAGGACTGCACGGCGTGCTTGGTCGCCGAATAGACCGGCTCCCAGTGGATCGCCTGGTGGCCCGAGATCGACGAGGTGACGACGATGTCGCCCGAGCGGCGGGCGATCATGCCGGGCAGCACGGCGCGCACCATGCGGAACGCGCCATTGACGTTGACGCCGATGACGCGGTCCCACTCGTCCGGATCGCCCTCGGCGACATTGCCGGTGACATAGCTGCCGGCATTGGCGAACAGGATGTCGATGCGGCCGAAATGCGCCTCCGCCTCGGCGACCACGCGCTCGACGTCGGCGGGCTTTGTCAGGTCGGCAGGAATGGCGAGCGTCTCGGCGCCCAGTTCCTTCGCCAGCGCCTCGAGCTTGTCGGCCGAGCGGGCGACCAGCACCAGCTTCGCGCCCTCGGCGGCGAAGCGGCGGGCGGCGGCGCGG
>JAEWAD010000548.1 GCA_023391905.1 Pseudomonadota bacterium
CCGGCATCGCCCCGGCGCGCCAGGGGGGCGCCGACGCGGCGCGCCAGCCCTTCCTGGCCTGCCTCGACGCCGACGACATCGCGGAGCCCGAGCGCTTCGCGCTGCAGCTCGCCGCCTTCGACCGCGACCCCGGGCTGGTGCTGTGCGGTGGCGCCGCCTGGGAGATCGACGGCGACGGCAAGCGGATCGGCGAACGGAACTATGCGCTCGATCACGTGGAGCTGAGCCAGATCCTCGAGAGCTGGAATCCTTTCCTGCACTCGACGGTCCTGATGCGTCGGGACGCCTTCGACCGGGTCGGCGGCTACCGCGGCGCATTCTCCGTGGCGGAAGACTACGACCTCTGGCTGCGCCTCTCCGAAATCGGCCGTGTCTGCAACCTGCCGGACAAGCTCGCGCACTACCGGATGTGGCCCGGCTCGACGACGTCGACGCGCTATCTGAAGATGGAGTTCATCGCCGATCTAGCGCGCCGCTCGGCGCAGTTCCGGCGAGAGACCGGCGCGGATCCCGCGGACGGCCTCGACGACGAACCGGACTTTCTCGGTGACGGCTGGCACGACAGCCCCTTCTGGCCCGAGATCCTTCGCTACCGCCTGCGCGCCCGTTTCCGGCCGACCATGACGGCCGAGGACTGGCGAGTCGCCTGCGACGACCTCACCGCCGCGGCCGGATTGCTCGGATCCGACGACCGGCGTTTCTTGAGTCGCGTTCTGACGGAGCGCCTCCTCGCGCCGGGTCTCTCGGCCCGGGAACGGGCCGGAAGCGCTCTGCAACTGGTCAAGAGCGGACGACGCAAGGCGTTCACGGCGCTCTACCGGCAGCTGACCGGCCGAGACCGCCAGCCCGCCATCGATTGACAAGCCGAGCCGACTGCGCCATCTCTTTGTACAAATGTGAAGCGACATCACATATGTGAAAGCATGGCCAGCCCAAGCCCGATCCGCACGGCGAGTGACGAGCAGCGCGAGCACCTGATGGTGCAGGTCGCGAAGCTCTACTATGACCTGGAGCGGACGCAGGGCGAGATCGCGACCGAGCTCGGCCTGACCCGCTGGCAGGTCGCGCGGCTGCTGCGCGATGCGCGCGAGAGCGGCATCGTCCGCATCGCCATCGTGCCGCGCGCGCAGCGCCTGCCGGCGCTCGAAGCCCGCCTGCAGACCGCCTTCTCGCTGCGCGAGGCGATCGTCGTGCCGGCGATCGACGGCGCGCTCGCCCAGGACGCGGTCGCCCAGGCGGCCGGGCAATATCTCGCCACGCTGAGCCCCCGTCCCGGCCTGATCGGCGTATCCTGGGGCCGGACCATGGCGGCGGTCGCGCACTGGCTGCCGCCCGGCTGGAACGACGGCGTGCGGATCGTCCTGATGAACGGCGCGACCAATTCGAGATCGGCGCGGCTCGCCACCAACACCGTCGCCGAGCGCTTCGCCGAAAGCGGCAACGGCACGGCGACGCTGCTGCCCGTTCCGGCGATCGTCGGCCGCGCTGAAACGCGCGAGGTGCTCGAAGCCGACCCGGTCATCGCCGACGTGCTGACGCTTGCCGAGGAGGCGCCCGTCGCCTGCTTCGGCCTCGGTGGCATGACGGGCTCCGTCCATATCGAATCCGGCTATCTGACCGACCGCGACGTCGACGGCCTCGCCGAAAAACACGCGGTCGGCGACCTGCTCGGCCGCTTCATCGACGCGGAAGGCAAGATCGCCGATCCGGCGCTCGACGCCCGCACCATCGGCCTCGCGCCGGAAAGACTGCGCGACAAGACGCATGCGATCGGCGTCGCCGCCGGCAAGTCCAAGCACGCCGTCGTGCTCGCGGCGCTCAAGGCCCGTTACGTCAACGTCCTCGTCACCGACGAGGCGACCGCCCTATTTGCTCTATCCGAACTCGCCCTTTCCGAAGCCCGGGAGAAGACCCATGCCGGCTGACGGCTCCACCAAGGCTCCGCCGCTCTCCAATGTCCTGACGCGCAATGACGGCACGCCGCTCCGGACCGACTGGTTCGAGGGCGCGCAGGTCAACACCTCCGCCGCCGAGCGCCGCGCGAGCACACTGACGACGCGGCGCACGGTGAAGAAGGAATACCAGGCCGCCTGGCTGGTGAAGGCGGTGACGCTGATGGACCTGACGACGCTCGCCGGCGACGACACGCCCGGCCGCGTGCACCGGCTCTGCATGAAGGCGCGACGGCCGTTCCGCGACGATCTGGTCGAGGCCCTCGGCCTCTCGGACGATCCGCCGGTCGTCGGCGCCGTCTGCGTCTATCCGACCATGGTCGCCCCGGCGGTCAAGGCGCTCGCGGGTTCCGGCATTCCCGTCGCCTCGGTCGCCACCGGCTTCCCGGCCGGCCTGACGCCCTTGAAGCAGCGGCTGGAGGAGATCCGCTACGCCGTCGGCGAAGGCGCGCACGAGATCGACATCGTCATCACCCGCGCCCATGTGCTGAATTCCGACTGGCAGGCGCTCTATGACGAAGTCGCCGCCATGCGCGAGGCCTGCGGCGAGGCGCATCTGAAGGCGATCCTCGCCACCGGCGACCTGAAGACTTTGCGCAACGTCTACAAGGCGTCGATGGTCGCCATGCAGGCCGGCGCCGACTTCATCAAGACCTCGACCGGCAAGGAAGACGTCAACGCGACGCTGCCGGTCAGCCTCGTCATGTGCCGCGCCATCCGCGACTACGAGGCGGCGACCGGTTTCAAGATCGGCTTCAAGCCGGCCGGCGGCCTCCGCACCGCCAAGGACGCGATGGCCTGGCTGATCCTGATGAAGGAAGAGCTCGGCAATCGCTGGCTCGAGCCCGACCTCTTCCGCATCGGCGCCAGCTCGCTGCTGGCCGACATCGAGCGGCAGATCGAGCACTACGTCACCGGACGCTATTCCTCCACCATCCGTCACGCGCTCGCCTGAGGGGACCGAACATGGCACTCGTCAAGGACATCCTGGTCAGCATGGACTACGGCCCCGCCCCCGAGGCGAACGATCAAATCACCGCCTGGCTCGACGGCCACAAGGACGGCTTCAACCACTTCATCGACGGCAAGTTCGTCGCGCCGTCGGAAGGCCAGCGCTTCGACGTGTTCAACCCGGCGACGGAGAACCTGCTGGCGCGGGTCGCGGTGGGCAGCGCCGCCGACGTCGACAAGGCCGTCAAGGCAGCGCGCAAGGCGTTCAAGTCGTGGTCGGCGCTCTCCGGCCATGACCGCGCCGTCTATCTCTACGCCATCGCCCGCCACATCCAGAAGCGCGAGCGCTTCCTCTCCGTGCTGGAGACGATGGACAACGGCAAGCCGATCCGCGAGACGCGCGACATCGACATTCCGCTCGTCGCCCGCCACTTCTACCACCATGCCGGCTGGGCCGAGCTGATCGAGAGCGAGTTCCCCGGCGAAGGTCCGGTCGGCGTCTGCGGCCAGATCATCCCGTGGAACTTCCCGCTGCTGATGCTGGCCTGGAAGATCGCGCCTGCGCTCGCCGCCGGCAACACGGTCGTGCTGAAGCCGGCGGAATACACGCCGCTGACGGCGCTCGCCTTCGCCGAGATCTGCCGCGAGGTCGGCCTGCCGGCCGGCGTCGTCAACATCGTCACCGGCGACGGCGTCACGGGCAACGCCATCGTCGAGCACGCAGACGTCGACAAGATCGCCTTCACCGGCTCAACCGAGGTCGGCCGCATCATCCGCGAGAAGACCGCGGGCACTGGCAAGAAGCTCTCGCTCGAGCTCGGCGGCAAGTCGCCCTTCATCGTCTTCGAGGATGCCGACATCGACGGCGCGGTCGAGGGCGTGGTCGACGCGATCTGGTTCAACCAGGGCCAGGTCTGCTGCGCCGGCTCGCGCCTCCTCGTGCAGGAGGGCGTCGCCGAAGCGGTCTATGCCAAGCTGCGCGCCCGCATGAGCAACCTCCGCGTCGGCGATCCGCTCGACAAGTCGGTCGACATGGGCGCCATCGTCGACCCGGTCCAGCTGAAGCGCATCCGCGAGCTGGTGGCGAAGGGCGAAGCGGAGGGCGCGACGCTCTTCCAGGTTAACGAAGGGTTACCAAAGAAGGGCTGCTTCTTCCCGCCGTCGCTCTTCACCAATGTCGCCCCGGCGTCCACCATCGCCGAGGTCGAGATCTTCGGGCCGGTGCTCGCCGGCATGACCTTCCGCACCCCGGACGAAGCGGTGGCGCTCGCCAACAACAGCCGCTACGGCCTGGCGGCCTCGGTCTGGTCGGAGAACATCAACCTGTCGCTCGACGTCGCCGCCAAGCTGAAGGCGGGCGTGGTCTGGATCAACGGCACCAACATGTTCGACGCCGCCGCCGGCTTCGGTGGCTATCGCGAGAGCGGCTTTGGCCGCGAAGGCGGGCGCGAGGGCATGGCGGAATATCTGAAGCCGGTTGGCGACAAGCCCTTGAAGGCAGACGAGAAGTCCGCCGCCAAGCTGTCGGCGCTGCCGGTCGCCGACGAGGAAATCTCCGGCCTGCCGTCGATCGACCGGACGGCAAAACTCTATGTCGGCGGCAAGCAGGCGCGGCCGGATTCCGGCTATTCCTATTCGGTGCTCGACCCGAAGGGCCGCCCGGTCGGCCAGGCCGGCCTCGGCAACCGCAAGGACATCCGCAACGCCGTCGAGGCGGCCGGCAAGGCCGGATCCTGGGGCGGCGCGACGGCGCATAACCGCGCGCAAGTGCTTTATTATGTTGCCGAAAACCTCTCTTCCCGCGCGAAAGAGTTCGAGGCGCGGATCGTCGCGATGACCGGCGCCTCGGCCAAGGCGGCGGCGGAAGAGGTCGCGGTTTCGATCCGGCGGACCTTCTGGTACGCGGCGCAGGCCGACAAGTTCGACGGCGCGGTGCATGCGACCAAGTCGCGCCACGTGACGCTCGCCATGAACGAGCCGTTCGGCACGATGGGCATTCTCTGCCCGGACGAGGCGCCGCTGCTCGGCTTCGTGTCGCTGGTGATGCCGGCGATCGCGATGGGCAACCGCGTCGTCGTCGTCCCCTCCTCCAGCCATCCGCTGGCGGCGACGGACTTCTACCAAGTCCTTGATACGTCGGATGTTCCGGCCGGCGTGGTCAACATCGTCACCGGCGAGCGCGACGTTCTCGCCAAGACGCTGGCCGAGCACGACGACGTCGCCGCGCTCTGGTATTTCGGCTCCAAGGCCGGCAGCGCGATGGTGGAGAAGGCCTCGTCCGGCAATCTGAAGCCGGTCTGGGCCAACCAGGGCATTCCGCGCCGCTGGAATGAAGCTTCGGCGCAGGGCCGCGAATTCCTGCGCCGCGCCACCCAGGTCAAGAACATCTGGGTTCCCTACGGCGAGTGACACCCACCGCCCGCTCCACCGCCTTCCGCCAAGGAAGCGGTGGAGCGGCGCGGATCTCCGCTTGAGCCAACGCCCCCGTTCTGGCCAGTCTGCCCTAACGGCACCGAGACGAACTGTGTGCCGGCGGGGGGAGCCATGCGGGCCGCGGTCACGTCCTATCCGTTCGAATGCGTCGAGCCCGGCGGGCCGGACGACGCGACGCGCGCCTATGTCGAGGCGGCGAGCCCCTGTTTCGAGGATCTGCGCGCCGTCACGGCGCAGCTCGCCGGCCTGCTGCTGCTTGCGGCGAGCGGCGCCCGCTCAGCCGGGCCGGATCACCCGATGCGCGCCGTCGCCGAAGAGCTGCTAGAGACCGCCCGTGACGCCACGCTGCGCCTCGCGCCACGCTCGCCTCGCGCCCGCCATCACCACGAGCACCTCCTGGCCACGGCCGCGCGACTGACGGAAGCGCTGGCGATGATCCGCGCCGCCCCCCTCGGCCGTGAAGGCATCACCGAGCCGACGCGGCTGCTCAACGCCGCCTGGACGGAGCTCGCCGCCGCGTCCCGCGCGCTGCCCGGCTTCGACCTGATCGATCTCACCGGAGCCTGCTGCGCAATGCATGCGCCGGGGCCCGTCAAAGCCTGAAGCGCGGCCGGGAGGGCCCATGTCCATCTATTCGATCTGGGTGCTGGAATACGCCTACATCCCCGAGATGCCGCTAAGCGCTCTCGTCTATGGCGAGCACAACAAGGGAACCTGCAAGCTTCCCTACGCCTACACGCTCCTGAAGAGCGACGAGCACACCATCCTGATCGATTGCGGCCATGACGACGCGGCCTATGGCAAGTTCCTGGCCGACCGCTCCGGCGTCGTGAACTGGGCGCCGCCGCGCGACGTTCTGGCCGAGGTCGGGATGACGCCCGAGGATATCGACCACGTCATCATCACCCACGCCCATTTCGACCATATGGGCGGCCTCGCGCTGTTCCCGAACGCGAAATTCCACATCCAGGAAACCGAGCTTTCGCGCTGGATCTGGGCGATGTCGCTCGACAGGCGCTTCCGCTGGCTGATGCGCACCACCGATCCCGCCGACATCCTGCGCTGCGTCGAGCTGGCCCGCGACGGCCGGCTCGTCTCGGTGAACGGCGACAGGGAGGCCGTGTTCCCCGGCATCGACCTGCGCCTCGCCGCCGACACGCACACGCCGGGCTCCCAATTTGTCGTCATCCGCAATGACGGAAGGCGCGCAAGCGACGACAGCTTCGTCGTCACCGGCGACCTCGTCTACCGGATGGAGAACCTCGATGGCGGGGAGCCGGCGGACCCGTTCTACCGGCCGGTCGGCATGGGCATCGGCAGCCAGACCAACATGGTGTTCGCGCTCGACGCGATTGTTGAGGCCGCCGGCGGCGACCTCGGCCGGGTCGTCCCGCCGCACGAGGCGCGGCTGCCGGAAATGTTCCCGTCGCGGCGCACCGAGCGCGGCCTCCAGGTGATCGAAGTGGCGCTCGCGGACGGCGCGACGAGCCGGGTTCGAGCCTAGACCGGCGCGTCGGCCGCCGCGGCCTTCGCCTCGGGGCTTCGATAGATGCGCTGGCGGAAGAACCACTGGTAGGGCCAGCGCTCCAGCGACTTGTGCACGAAATGGCTCGCCACCAGGGACGGCACGATGACGAGAACCGCGAAGAGCGTCATCGACGCCGCGACATTCTCCGTGAACCACCCGAATTTGACGAAAATGGCCCGCACGAGGAAATAGACGTAGGGGTGGACCAGGTAGAGGCTGTAGCTGACCGTTCCCAGATAGACCGCGACGCCATTGTTCATCACGATGCTGGTGATGCTTCTCGGATCGACCGCGAGCAGGAAATAGCTCCCCGTCAGCACGATGATCGCGACGGCCTGCGGGTTGGCGAGATCGGCCAGGGTATATTCGAAATGGTCCCGGCTGGCGGCCCAGATCAGGCCCAGCACCAGCGCCATCTCCAGCCCCCGCAGGACCGACGTCGAAAGCTGCAGCCGGTCGCGATACACCCGGATCGCGACGCCGAAGATGAAGAAGATCGAGATCGGAAAGGCGATCAGGAAGGCCAGCGAGCAGCCGATCGCCAGCACCGCGAGCGGCAGCCGGGGCTTCTTCACGCACGCATAGACGATGAAGCACATCAGCGCATAGAAGACCGCCTCGAAGCTGAGGCTCCAGGCGTTCGGCGTCAGCTGCTCGGTGCCGACGAACAGGTTCGTGAACGTCAGTCCGGCCACGATGCTCTTCAGATCGTTCACGTTCGGATAGGCGTTGCTGAACGCGTTCAGGACGATGAAGACGACCGAAAACGCGAAAAACAGCGGGTAGATCCGGAAGAACCGCCGCAGGCCGAATTCCTTCGGACTGTAGCGCAGCGCGCTCGGCAGGATCACGTAGCCGCTGATGACGAAGAAGAGCATGACCCCGTAGGTACCGAAGTACCACGGATGCTCGACGAGCTCCGTATAGGTCGCATTGCCGGGATAGATGTGGCGCGCGGTTCCGCCGATGATATGGGCGCACAGGACCATGATCGAGGCGAGGCCGCGCAGGCCGTGGGCGGCAATGCTGAAGCGTTGCGCCTTGGCCCCCGCATCGGCCGACGCCCGCGCTGCAGTCGCCGAGGATACGAGAACCTGCGATCCGTCAGCCATGGTGCTACCGTCTAAATCCAGGCACCCCCTTCGTCGCAAGGATGCCGGAGACCAGCCCGATCGCGCGAGACTACCGGCCGCGGCTACCCCCTAAAAGAAGGAAAATCCTGACAGCGCAGGCATTTCGGCAGCCGCCGGCGTCCTGTCCTGGGCCGAAGCATGGGCCGCAGGGATGGGGTCGCGGGGCTCGTCGCGCCCGGCGACGCGACCTCTGATGCCGGATTTCGCGCGGGCAGGTCGATCAGAGATCGCCCCAGCCGAGCGGCAGCGGCGTGCTCTCGGTCGGGCGGCCGCCGAGCGTCGTCGTCGCGGCGGCTCCGGCGGCAACGCCGCGGTTCAGGCAGATGTCGAGCGCCTTGCCGGCAAAGCGGGCCGCCAGGAAGCCGGCGAGGAACGCATCGCCCGCTCCGGTGGTGTCCTTGACGTCGACGACGGGCGCCGGCGCCTTCAGGCGGATCGACTGGTTGGCCGCTTCCGCCCCCGCCGCGCCGCGCTTGATGACGGCGAGGTCGTAGCGCGCGGTCAGGAAGCGGATCTGCTCGGCCTCGTTGCGCGTGCCGGTCAGGCAGGCGGCTTCCTCGGCATTCGGGAAGATGATCGACGCGTCGCTGGTCCAGCCGAGGAAATTCGACGGGCCGACCTCCTCGAGGAAGCCGACCGAGGCGGGATCGACCGTGACCGTGATGCCGCGCGCCCGCGCCACGGCCATCAGCGCCATTACGGCGGCGCGCGGGCCGGGCGTGAACAGGGCATAGCCGGAGACGTGCACCAGATCGATCTGGTTCAGCATGGAAAACGGCAGATCGTCCGCGCAGAGCCCGTCATTGGCGCCGCGATCGGTCAGGAAGCTGCGCTCGCCGCCCTCGGAGAGGAGCACGATCAGCATGCCGGTGGCGCGCGTGTCGTCGGCGGCGAGCACCGGCACGACGCCGACATCACGGAGCGCCTGCTCCTGCTCGACGAGATCGCGGCGGCCGACGCGGCCGGCGAAGGCGACGGGAATGCCGAGATGGGCGAGCCACGCCGCCTGGTTGCAGCCCGAGCCGCCCGGATAGAGGCCGATCTTGGCGCGGCGGTCGGAGCCTACGACCAGCGGCCCCTCCGGGCGCACGATGACATCGGTCATGACGTCGCCGATGACGAGCATGCGGGGGCGGGGCGGAACAGAGGCGGACATGGCGAAAACTCGAATCGGAAAGGCGGCTCAATCTCTCTCCTATAGAGAGGAATGCGGCCGGCATTAAGCTTGAACCGCGCCGACAAACCCTCCATGTCTGGCATCTGCCCATTCTCACCGAGGCCCGCATGACCGCCGACAATCCGCTGCTCGCGCCCTGGACCACTCCCTTCGGCGTTCCGCCCTTCGCATCGATCGAGCCGGCGCACTACACGCCCGCCTTCGAGGCGGCCATCGCCGCGCACAATTCCGAAATCGCCGCCATCGCGGAGAATCCCGAGGCGCCGAGCTTCGGCAACACGATCGCCGCGATGGAGCGCGCCGGGCGCCAGCTCGACCGCGTCGCCAGCGTGTTCTTCAACCTGACCGGCGCGCATACCAATGACGAGCTGGAGACGATCGAGCTCGACCTGGCGCCGGTGCTGTCGCGCCACAGCAGCGCGATCTACCAGAACGCCAAGCTGTTCGAGCGCATCGACACGTTGTTCAAGGCGGGCCCGGACGGCCTCGACGCCGAGCAGGCGCGCGTGCTCGACCGCTACCACACCGCCTTCGTCCGCGCCGGCGCGGCGCTCGCGCCCGAGGCCAAGGCACGAGTCGCGGCGATCTCGGAACGCCTCGCGACGCTCGGCACCAATTTCGGCCAGAACGTGCTCGCCGACGAGAAAAGCTGGAGCCTGGTGCTCGACGGCGAGGACGATCTCGCGGGGCTGCCCGACTTCCTGCGCGACGCGGCCGCCCAGGCGGCCAAGGAGCGCGGCCTCGACGGCAAGCACGTGATCACGCTGTCGCGCTCGTCGATCGAGCCGTTCCTGCAGTTCTCCGCCCGCCGCGACCTGCGCGAGAAGGCATTCGCCGCCTGGATCGCCCGCGGCGAGGCCGGCAAGACCGACAACCGCGCCATCATCGCCGAGACCGTCGCGCTTCGCGCCGAGCGGGCGAAGCTGCTCGGCTTCGAGACCTTCGCCCACTACCGCCTCGACGATTCCATGGCCAAGACGCCGGAGGCAGCGATGGAGCTGCTGCGCTCGGTCTGGACGCCCGCCCGCGCCCGCGCGATTACCGAGCGCGACGCGCTGCAGGAGCTGGCACGCGCCGAGGGCGGCGATTTCGACATCGCCGCCTGGGACTGGCGCTATTATTCGGAGAAGCGGCGCAAGGCCGAGTTCGATCTAGACGAGAGCCAGCTGAAGCCCTACCTGCAGCTCGACAAGATCATCGAGGCCGCCTTCGACACGGCGACGCGGCTGTTCGGCGTCACCTTCACCGAGCGCTTCGACGTGCCCGTCTACCACCCCGACGTCCGCGTGTTCGAGGTCAAGGACCGCGGCGGCAATCCGGTCGGCCTGTTCCTCGGTGATTATTTCGCCCGCTCCTCGAAGCGCTCCGGCGCCTGGATGAGCGAATACCGCGGCCAGGAACGCCTCGCCGGCGACATCCGCCCGGTGATCGTCAATGTGATGAACTTCGCCAAGGGCGCCGAGGGCCAGCCGACGCTGCTTTCCTTCGACGATGCCCGCACGCTTTTCCACGAATTCGGCCACGGCCTGCACGGCCTGCTCTCCGACGTCACCTATCCGCTGCTCGCCGGCACCAACGTGGCGCGTGACTTCGTCGAGTTCCCGTCGCAGCTCTACGAGCACTGGTTCGAGCAGCCGGACGTGCTGGAGCGCTTCGCGCTGCACTACAAGACCGGCGAGCCGATGCCGAAGGCGCTGATCGACCGGCTGATGGCGAGCCGCACCTTCAACCAGGGTTTCGCCACCGTCGAATATGTCTCATCGGCGCTGGTGGACCTCGAATTCCACCTGCTCGCCTCGACCGACGGCCTCGACGCCACCGCCTTCGAGGCCAAGATCCTCGGCGAGATCGGCATGCCGGAGGCGATGGTCATGCGGCACCGCTCGCCGCATTTCCAGCACGTCTTCGCCGGCGACGGCTATTCCTCGGCCTATTATTCCTATCTCTGGTCCGAGGTGCTCGACGCCGACGGCTTCGGCGCCTTCGAGGAGGCCGGCGACATCTTCGCGCCCGACGTCGCCACGAAGCTGCGCGATTTCGTCTACGCCGCCGGCAACCGCCGCAAGCCGGAGGAGGCCTATCGCGCCTTCCGCGGCCGCGATCCGGAGCCGTCGGCGCTGCTCAGGAAGCGCGGCCTGCTCGAGGCGGCGGAATAGCCCGGCGGCGAATTCGCAGCGCGGCGCTGGCCTTCGGCTCAGGAATCGCTATTGTCCGCGGCCAAACATCAAGAGGATCCGCATCATGGCCGTTTCCAAGTCAGACCTCACCCAGATCGAGCTCAAGACGCTCGCCCGCGTGTCGCGCCCCGGCCCCTATGTCGGGCTCAACGGCAAGGCCGTGCAGAAGCTGATCGAGCTCGGCCTCGTGAAGACCCGCGTCAACGGCTATGTGCTGACCGAGGACGGCATCGGCCTGCTGCGCGCCGACGCCGAGTAGGCGCAGCCCGCACGAAGACAAAGGCCCCGAGCGGATCTCCGCCGGGGCCTTTTCTGTTTGCGGGCCAGATCCGATCAGTCCGGCAGGACGACGCCGATCTTGGCCAGGAGGCCGCCATCGACCTTGTATTCGCCACCGGTGCAGAAGGCGGCGCGGGGGCCGGCGAGGAAGGCGATCATCGCACCGACATCCTCGGGCCGGCCGACGCGGCCGATCGGATGCGCGGCGCCCCAGGAGGCGATCACCTCGTCTTCGGTCTTGCCGTCGAGGTTCTCGCTCGCCGCGAAGCGCAGCATCGGCGTATCGATCGAGCCGGGGCAGACGGCGTTGACGCGGATGCCGTCCTTGGCGTGATCGAGCGCCATGGCGCGGGTCAGCGCCAAGAGGCCGCCCTTGGACGCGACATAGGCCGCGACATTGGTCTGGCAGGCGATGCCCTGCACCGAGGCGATGTTGACGATCGCACCGCCGCCCGTCTTGCGCATCACCGGAATGGCGTGATGGGCGGTCAGATAGGTTCCCTTCAGATTGACGCCGAGCACGCGGTCCCAGTCCGCCTCCGACATAGTCTCGACCGTGCCATAAGGCTGGATGGCGGCGCTGTTGACGATGATATCGATGCGGCCGAATTTCTCCGCCGCCTCCGCCACGAGGGCAGAAACCGACGCGTCGCTGGCGACATCGCCGACAACGCCATGCGCCTTGCCGCCCTCGGCCTCCAATGTAGCCACGGCCTTGTCCAGCGCGCCCCTGTCCAGGCCGAACAGGACCACCGTCGCGCCTTCCGCCGCCAGCGCCCGCGCGCCGCCGAAGCCGATGCCGGTGGCGCCGCCCGTCACGATCGCCACCTTGCCCGCCAATTCCGCCATTCGTCTCGCTCCCCTTGTCATTCCTGATGGAAGGCCGGCTGTTTCCTCCGCCGAACCTGGCCGCGTGCATCGCCCGAAAGGCGACGCACTGCTGGCGCGGCCGCTACCCTGCCATTGCCGCGCGCCAAACGCTACGGCCGGAGACCATGGTTGTCAGTCATCTGACATCAGTGTTGCCGGCAAGCAGCGCCGCGACCAGGCGAACCAGTTCGCGCCGGACATGATCGGCGATCGGCCCCTCGGGATCGAAGCTCCACCAGAGGAGCGATCCCTGCCATTGCGCCGCCATCAGCTGACCGATGTCCTGGGGTGCGTGCGGCGTATCCGCGAAACAGGCGTCGAGCGCCGCGACCAGTGCCGCCTGCCACGCCGCACCGCGCGCGCGCAGGTGCGGATCGCGCAGGTCCTCGCGCAGAACGAGAAGCCCCTCGGCATAGGCTTCGATCTCGCCATAGTCGGAGAGCCCGACGAGCAGCGCGATGGCGCCAGCCGGCGTCCTCGGCACCGCCGCCACGAGGCTCGCCGTCTGCACGTCGAGTCCGTCCCAGGCGCGCAGCAGCGCAGCCTGCTTCAGCGCGGCCTTGCTGCCGAAGCGCTGCACCAGCGTCGCGCCCGATAGGCCGCAGGCCCGCGACAGGCTCTCGAAGGTCAGCGCCTCCGGTCCGCGCTGGTGGATGAGGCCGAGCGCCGCGTCGAGCACGGCTTCGTCGGACAGTGTCTTGCGGCGCGCCATCTTGACTCTCATATATAAACGAACAATCATTTATATATCGAAATCACCCGACAGGCAAAGCCGGAGAACGGAAAATGTCGACGGATCTGCAAGGCAGGATCGCCCTCGTCGCGGGTGCGACGCGGGGTGCCGGGCGCGGCATCGCCACCGAACTCGGCGCCGCCGGGGCAACGGTCTATGTCACCGGCCGCTCGACCCGGGCGCAACGCTCCGAATACGATCGGCCGGAGACGATCGAGGAGACGGCCGAACTGGTGACGGCGGCAGGCGGCCGGGGCATCGCGGTGCCGACCGACCATCTGGTTCCCGAGCAGGTTCGAGCTCTGGTCGAGCGGATCCGCGCCGAGGCGGGCCATCTCGATATCCTGGTCAACGACATCTGGGGCGGCGAGAAGCTGTTCGAATGGAACAAGCCGGTCTGGGAACACGATCTCGAAAACGGGCTTCGCCTGCTGCGACTCGGCATCGACACCCACCTGATCACCGCGCATTTCGCGTTGCCGCTGATGATCGGGCGTCCGGGCGGCCTCCTCGTCGAGGTCACCGACGGTACGGCGGAGTACAACGCCACGCACTACCGGCTATCGCCCTTCTACGATCTCGCCAAGACAGCGGTGAACCGGATGGGCTGGGCGCATGCGAAGGACCTGGCGCCGCATGGCGCGACGTCGGTGTCACTGACGCCGGGTTGGCTGCGCTCGGAGATGATGCTGGAGCATTTCGGCGTCACCGAAGCGAACTGGCGCGACGCGACCGCGAACGACGCGCATTTCGCCATCTCGGAGACACCGCGCTTCGTCGGCCGCGCCGTGGCGGCGCTGGCCGCCGATCCCGAGCGGGCGCGCTGGAACGGCCAGTCGCTCTCGAGCGGCGGGCTGGCGCAGGTCTATGGCTTCACCGACCTCGACGGCTCCCGGCCGGACGCGTTCCGCTACCTGCTCGAGGTGCACGAAGCCGGCAAGCCGGCCGACACGACCGGCTATCGCTAGCGCAGGCCGGACCGCAAGCAGGCACGGCCGACGAAGAAATCATGCCGGCCGCAACGTCATGACGCGGACAATAGTGCGCAAGAATTCGATCCGGGCGACATTTACCGAATTGTAGAATCTTCATGTTTTCATCGTCCGAAAGCTGCAAGGCTTTCGAAAGGAAAACACGATGCAAATCACCCGGCTGAGCAAGACGGCGCTCGTCGCCTCCATCGCCTTCTTCGCGACGCTCGTCGCGTTCGGCAACATCACCGACTACGGCTCGAACTTCGAGTTCGTGCAGCATGTGCTGCTGATGGACACGATCTTCCCGAACGCGACGATCCACTATCGCGCGATCAGCAACCCGACCCTGCATCACGCCGCCTACATCCTGATCATCGCCGCCGAGACGCTGACGGCGATCCTGTGCTGGGTCGGCACCTTCGCCATGCTCGGCCGCCTCGGCGCCGACGCCCGCTCGTTCAACCGCTCGAAGAAGTGGGCCATCGGCGGCCTCGCCTTCGGCTTCCTGGTCTGGCAGGTCGCGTTCCTGTCGGTCGGCGGCGAATGGTTCGGCATGTGGATGTCGCAGACCTGGAACGGCATCGAATCGGCGTTCCGCTTCTTCATCACGATCATCTGCGTGCTGATCTTCGTCTCGATGCCGGACACCGAGCTGAACGACTGACGCTTTCCTCCGCGGCCCATCGCCTCGACGATCGGCCGCGCTGCCTCCGCGACCGGCGCACGGATCCATGCGCCGGTCGTCGTCGTTCTGGCGGGTGCCTGAGCCATTCGTCGATGGATAGGACCCCACCTTCTGTCGGTCGGATTCTCCTCGCGCGAACCGACCCGCTCGATACCACTCCCGTTGCCGGCCCCTCTGGTCTCCGTCACCCTCTTGAAACATACCGACCAAATGGTATTTTTAGAGCATGACGATCGCGCATGAACGCAAGAAGCAGCCCGAACTGGTCCGCCGCAGGCTTCTCGACTGCGCTGCGAACCTTGCCGTCGAGACGGGCCTGTCGTCCCTGACCATCCAGGCGGTTGCCGATGCGGCGGAAGTGACCAAGGGCGGCCTGTTCCATCACTTCCCCAGCAAGGAGAAGCTGATCGAAGGCGTGTTCATCGATCTGCTGGAGCAACTGGACACCGAGATCGATGCGCTGCTTGCCGACGATCCCGTCGCTTATGGCCGCTTCACCCGCGCCTATGTCGATTCGGCGATCCGCCTGATGGAATCGAAGGCACCGAGCCCCTGGGGCGCGCTGTCGATCTCGATGATGACCGACCCGATGCTGCGGCGGCTTTGGTCGGACTGGTATCGCGCGCGCCTGCTGCGGCATGCCGATACCGATTCCGATCCGGCGCTGGAAATCGTCCGCTACGCCGCCGACGGCATCTGGCTGTCCGATCTCTGCGATCTGGATCCGGCGCTCCGCATGGAGCGCTGCGCGCTGCGCGACCGGCTGATCGATATGACAAGATCCGAGAGAAACCCGCAATGAGCTCCCCCCTCGTCACCTACGCGTCGCTCGGTGTCGCCATCGCCTGCGAGGTCATGGGCACCAC
>JAEWAD010000024.1 GCA_023391905.1 Pseudomonadota bacterium
CTGCTGGCCACGGCAGATGGCGAGCAGCGGTACACCCCTGGCTATCGCGGCGCGGATCAGCGGCAGCGAGGTCGAATCCCGCCCCTGGTCGCCGTGACCGCCGATGTGCGCGACGCCGACGGCTATCGCTGGCATGCCGCGCCGGAGACCTATATCCGCGCCGCGCTGACGGGGGCCGGCGGCATCCCGCTGATCGTGCCCTCGCTCGGCGATGCGCTCGACATCGACGCGCTCTTGGCGCGGGTCGACGGCGTGCTGGTCACGGGTAGCCGCTCCAACGTCCATCCGGCGCTCTACGGCGCCACGCCGGACGCGCGCACCGAACCCTATGACCAGGCGCGGGATTCGACCTCGCTGCCGCTGATCCGCGCCGCGATAGCCAGGGGTGTACCGCTGCTCGCCATCTGCCGTGGCCAGCAGGAGCTGAACGTGGCGCTCGGCGGCACGCTGGTTTCGGAAATCCAGGAACTGCCCGGCCGCGACGACCACCGCTCGCCGGTCTCGGACCTCCAGGAGGAGCGCTTCGCCATCCGCCATCCGGTCGAGATCGTGCCGGACGGCTGCTTCGCGCGGATCCTCGAGCGCGACACGATCGCCGTGAACTCGCTGCACCGGCAGGCGATCGGCCGGCTCGCCGACGGCCTCGTCGTCGAGGCGGTGGCGGCGGACGGCACGATCGAGGCGGTCAGTGTCCGCGACGCGCCGGGCTTCGCCGTCGGCGTGCAGTGGCATCCGGAATACTGGGTGGCGACCGATGCGCCCTCGGCCCGGCTGTTCCGCGCCTTCGGCGAGGCGATGCGGGCCCGCGCCGCCGGCGCGCCGCGCGTGGCGGCCGAATAGGGTCAGGCCGCCGCCATCGCGCCGCCGAGCATCAGCAGTCCGAATACCAGGATGCCGCTGGCGGCGACGATCTGCAGAGCGTTGACGACGCGCAGCTGGGTCCGGCTCTCGCCGCCCGAGAAGCGCAGCGCCAGGTCCTTGGCCTTGACCGCGAGGGTGGCGAGCGCCGAAACGGTGAGCCCGGTGCCGAGCGCCATCACCAGCACCGACAGGATGCCGGCCCAGTAGAGCTTCTGCGAGATCGCGAAGACGAGCACGATCACCGCGCCGGAGCAGGGGCGGACGCCGACGGCGAGGATCGCCGTCCAGGCGCGGCCCAGCGTCAGCGGCTTGTCGAGCGCGGCCGGATCCGGTGCGTGCGAATGGCCGCAATCGCAGACCAGGCCCGCGTGGTCGTGATGGTCGTGATCATGGTGGTGGTGATCATGACCATGATGGTGGTCGTGATGATCCTGCGCGTGCGCCGCGCCGAGGTCGTGCCCGTGGCCATGCTGGTGGCCGCGGCCCGAGAGGCGGATCCAGAGCAGCCACAGCCCGCACAAGGTGATCAGCGCGTAGCTGGCGATCTCGAGCGCATCGGTCGCCTTCGTCATGGTCATCGCCGTGACGTTGAGGATCAGCGTGCCGATCGACACCACGACGATTGCCGTCAGCGCCTGCACGAAGGCGGAGGCGAACGAGATGACGACGCCGCGCTTCAGCTTCTCGCCGGTCGCCAGCAGATAGGTCGCGATCACCGCCTTGCCATGGCCGGGGCCGGCGGCGTGGAACACGCCATAAGCGAAGGAAAGCGCGATCAGGATCAGCGCGGCGTGGCCGCTGTGGGTCAGGTCGCCGAGCGCGCCCGTGAGGTCGCGATAGAACATCGACTGCTGTCGCGCGATCCACTGGAAGAGCGGCGCCAGCGGCCCGGCCCAGGCGGTCGATCCCGAGCTGTCGGGGGTCGCGATGCCGAACGGGCTGGGCGCGGCGAGGGCGAGCACCGGCGTCAGGGCGGCGCTGGCGCCGGCGAGGCAACCGAGCAGGCGGGACTTCATGAACAATCGACCGTGATCTGGCTGGAGAGGCTCGCCGCGGCCTCGGCGAGTTCCGGCGGCAGGTCGCGCTGGTCGGCGGGAATCGCGGCCAGCATGGTCGCGGTCTGCGCGTCCAGCTCCTTCGGCGGCTGGAAGTGCGCCTTGCAGTTGGGCGGCGCGTCGGCGAGCGTGATCGGCTGCTCGGCGATGAAGTTGAAGGCGACGAAATATTCCGGGTCGAACACTTCGAGCGTCGTGCTGGCGCCGGGCGAGACCGGTTTGCGCAGCGGCAGCGTGTAGAACAGCGTCAGCCGGCCGCCGTGGAAATCGAGCCAGTATTCCGTCGGCTCATCGACCGGCGCGCGCTCGCCATTCACCTTCAGCCGGGTGAAGTAGTGGAAATCCTTCAGGGATTCGACGTTCACCTTGGCGAGCGGCTGCAGCTCCTCGTCGGAGAGGTCGCCGTCGCCATTGGTGTCGAGCCCCTGCACGGCAAAGGCGGTGAAGGCGGCGTCGAACTGCCAGACATGGCGGACCGCGGACATCTTGCCGTCCTTGTCGAAGACGATCTCCTCCTTGGCGTCGATGAAGACGTGCGGATGCGCCTCGGCGGCGGTCGCGGCTGCTTCTGGCTCTCGAACCATTTCACCAGGAAGTCGATGAAGCTGCGGACCTTGCCGGAGAGATGGCGCCGATGCGGATAGACCGCGTGGATGGCGGCGCTGGCGGGCTCGTAGGCTTCGAGCACGGCGACCAGCCGGCCCGCCTCCAGGTCGTCCTTCACCACCAGATGCGGCACGATGGCGAAGCCGAGGCCGGCGAGCGCCGCCTGGCGCGCCGCGTTCGGGCTGTCGACCTCGACCCGCCCCTTGACCGGCACGGAGACACGCTCGCCATCGATCAGGAACGGCCAGTTGGTGCGGTAGGCGACGTTCGAATCGATGACGCACGGCTTGCCGGAGAGCTCCTCCGGGACTTCCGGCCTGCCCGTCTCGGCCAACAGTTCGGGGCTGACGACGATGGCAATGCGGAACGAGGCGAGCCGGCGGGCGATCAGGCTCGAATCCGTCAGCGTCGAGATGCGGATCGCGACGTCGAAGCCCTCGTCGACGAGATCGACGAAGCGGTCCTCCAGATGCAGCTCCAGCGAGATCTCCGGCTCGCTGACAACGAACTCCATGATGGCGCGGCCGAGCTCGCCATCGCCGAAGGTGCGCGGCGCCGAGACCTTGAGGCGGCCGCGCGGCGCGGCATGCGCGTCGCCGATCGAGGATTGCAGGTCCTCGATCCGCTGCAGGATCTCGGTGGCGTCGCGGGCATAGCTCTGGCCGACCTCGGTCAGCGACAGCGTGCGTGTCGTGCGGTTGAGCAGCCGGGCGCCGAGCTCGTCCTCGAGCTCGCGCACATATTTCGAGATCAGCGCCTTGGAGCGCCCCATCTTGCGGGCTGCGGCCGAGAAGCCGCCGGCATCGACGACTTCGACGAAGGTCCGCATGCGGGTGAGCGTGTCCATGCTGTCGCCTAGCCTGCCAGGATCTTGGCGGCGAGCGCGATCAGGGCGCGGTCGCGGCCCCTCGGCGCGATCAGCGAGACGCCGAGCGGGCAGCCGTCATGCTCGGCCAGCGGCAGGCTGATCTGCGGCAGCCCGGTCAGGCTCGCCGTGCAGGACATGGAGAGCGCGCGGTTGCGGTAGGATTCGAGCTCGTCGCCGCCAAGGCCGATCTTCGGTGCGATGCCGGGCGTGGTCGGGATGGCGAGCACCGTGTCGTCGCCGAGCAGGCTCTCCAGGCGCTCGCGCACCTGGGCGCGCCGCTGCGCCGCCGCGTCATAGTCCTCGCGCGTGACGTGGCTCGCCCATTCGAAGCGCTCGCGCACGCCGGGGCCGAACACCGGCTTGCGGCTGGTGATCCACTCGCCATTCGCCTGCCAGGCCTCGTAGGCCTGCATGGTGCGGAAGATCATCCGCCAGGCGGCGAGGCCGTCCGGCGAGACGACGACGGCGCCGGCCGGCGTCAGATGGGCGGCGATGCGCGGGCTGGCCGAACGGACGGCGGCCTCCTCGAGATCGCCCAGCAGCAGCGCGTGGATGTCGTCGCCGACCAGGAAGCGGGTCAGCGGCGGGCCGTCGACATCGTCGCCGAGCAGCACGTCGCCGACCTTCGCGAAGGTGTCGATGTCGCGGGCGAACCAGCCGACCGTGTCGAAGGTCTCGGCCAGCGGCGCGACGCGCGAGATGTCGATCCGGCCATGCGTCGGGCGCAGGCCGATCAGGCCGTGATAGGAGGCCGGCGCGCGGACCGAGCCGCCGGTGTCGCTACCGAGCGCGATGTCGACGAGACCGGCGCTGACCGCCGCGGCTGAACCGGAGGAGGAGCCGCCGGGAATGCGGCCCGGCGCGCGCACGTTGATCGGCGTGCCGTAGTGATAGTTCTCGCCGTTCATCGAATAGGCGAACTCGTCGGTATGCACCTTGCCGACGAAGCGGGCGCCGGCGTCGAGCAGCGCCTGCACCGAGGGCGCGCTTACCGTCTTGATGTCGCTTTCCTGCCGCTTCAGCGGATGGCCGACGCCGGTCGGGTAGCCGGCGACGTCGTAGAGATCCTTGACGGCCAGCGTCAGCCCGGCGAGCGGGCCGGTCGGCGACGAGGGAACCTCGACGGCGGGATAGTCGAGAAACGCGTTGACCGGATCATTGGCGAGAAGCATGGGCTCTGTCGATTTCCTTGGAGGGATACCGGATCGGCGCCGAGCGACGCCGCGTTCCTGCGATTCATAGCGCTATTCGGCGGCCGTTGCCAAAGGCGGACGCCGGCGCGCGGTCAGGCGGCGACGGCCGCGCCGTCCGAGCGCGGGTCGCTGGCGCCGAAGATGCGGCCGTCCTTGCGGCGGACGAGCGCGCCGGCATGGCCCATCGTGTCCGAATAGGCCTCGTCCAGCACATGGATCTCGTGGCCCGCCCGCTCGAGCGCCAGGATCAGGTCGGCGTCGAGCCGGTTCTCGACGCGCAGATTGGTGTGGTCCGAGCCCCAGGTGCGGCCGAGCAGCCAGCGCGGCGCCGCGATCGCCTCGCCGAGATCCATGCCGAACAGGGCATGGCGCGTGAAGATCGCGCCCTGGGTCTGCGGCTGGCCGTCGCCGCCCATCGTGCCGTAGCTCATGATGCGGCCGTCGTCGAAACGGGCGATCGCCGGGTTCAGCGTATGGAACGGCTTGCGGCCGGGTTCGAGCGGATTGAGCGACTTCGGATCGAGCGAGAAGCTGGCGCCGCGGTTCTGCCAGGTGATGCCGGTCGCCGGCAGCACGCAGCCGGAGCCGAATTCCCAGAAGATCGACTGGATATAGGAGACGGTGAGACCGGTCGCGTCGGTGGCGCCGAGCCAGACCGTGTCGCCCTTCTTGGCCGGCTGCGGCCAGGGCGCGGCGCGGCCCTTGTCGATATGGGCGGCCTCGCGCTCCAGCACGCGCGGGGAGAGATGCATCGAGAGGTCGCCGGCGAAGATCGGGTCGGTGACGTGCCTGTCGCGCAGCAGGAAGGCGCGCTTGGTCGCCTCGATCAGGCCGTGCACATGCTCGAAGCTCTCGCCGCGCTTGACGCCCAGGCGCTCGAAGATGCCGAGGATCAGCAGCGAGGCGAGGCCCTGGGTCGGCGGCGGCGCATTGTAGACGGTGCCCTGCTGCAGCCGGACCGAAAGCGGCGGGCGTAGCCGCGCCTCGTGCCGGGCGAGGTCGTCGCGCGTCACCGGGGCGCCGATCCGCGCGAGGTCGCTCGCGATCTCGCTGGCGACGTCGCCCTGGTAGAAGTCGAGGAAGCCGGCGCGGGCGAGATGATCGAGCGTGTCGGCAAGGCGTTCCTGGCGGAGCACGGCCCCGGTCTCCGGCGGCTTGCCGTCGACGAGGAAGATTTCGGCAAAGCCGGGCTGGGCGGAAAGCACGGCGTGGTGCTCGGCGGTCAGCCGCGCCTGCGAGCGGGTGACGGCGATGCCGTTCTGCGCATGGGCGATGGCGTTGGCGAGGAGGGTGGGGCGGTCGAGCCGGCCGCCGAGGCTCTGCGACAGCTCATAGGCGGTGTTCCAGCCCGAGAGCGCGCCGGCGACGGTCAGCGCCGCGTCGGGGCCGCGCGTCGGCACCGCGTCGTGGCCCTTGTCGCGATAGGCGCGGATCGTGGCGCCGGAGCCGGCGCCGCCGCAGGCTTCCAGATAGCGCGGCTCCTTGCCCGGCTCGCGGATGAGCCAGAAGCCATCGCCGCCGATCGCGTTCATGTGCGGATAGACGACGGCGATGGTGGCGGCGGCGGCGATCGCCGCCTCGATGGCGTTGCCGCCGGCGCGGATGATCTCCGCTCCGGCCTCGGCCGCTGCCCGGTGCGGGGCGACGACCATGCCCCTCTCGCCGACGATGGTCTCGCTCACGCGCATCTCTCCTGTTGCCCCTCCTGCATAGGCGAAACGGGCGAGGGCCGGAAGCGCGAATCACATGGTTAACCAGAGCATCGGGCGACCGTCGCGATCGCTCGCGCGGGCGCGTCCGAAAGCCCCGGCGGGGCTGGAAAATGTGACCGAAATGCCGCGCCGTCGCGCGGTTGCACACGCTTCGGGCCCCTGTGCGTGAAAATTGGGCCGCGGATGGAAAATCCGCTTGAATGTTAACCGCGATCCGCCTACCTAGACCTCGCCCAATAATCGCACGTGCCTGTGGTTGCGTGCCGACCGGTGGGGCTTCGGACAAGAGGCCGAAGCGACGCCCAAGATCCTCCGCAAGAGGGTCCCAGGAGTTCGGGAGCGATCCCGAAAAGGTCGGCAGCCGGAAAGCGAAACCGGTGAACTCCGTCTCCGCGGAGGACGCGACTTGAAGCAACGACGTAGCGGGCTTTTTTGGTCTCGCACGGCTCTCCACAGGCCGTGGTCACTGAAGAGGCACTACATCCTTGCCGGGCGTGCGGATCGGGTCTCCCGTTCCAAGCGAAGGCAGCGCTCACGATGAACGCTCCCGTTTATCGCTGCGACTGCCACCCGCGAAAACTGCCGGCTCATCCCGGCAAAAACGGCTCGTTGTCACCGTTCCGATCGCGTCCATAGCGCTCGGCGCGAGGGCTGCGCTCCGGTTTCGTCATCGCTTCGCAACGCATTTGGCCTCGGCAGGCCGACGGGGAGACCCTCTCATGACCGCACGTATCATCGACTTCCTCAACACCCGACGTCCCGACGGCCCCTGCCTCGTGGTCGATCTCGATGTCGTGCGCGATAATTACCTGGCCTTCGCGCATGCGCTGCCCGACACCCGCGTCTTCTACGCGGTGAAGGCCAACCCGGCGCCGGAAGTGCTGTCGCTGCTCGCCTCGCTCGGCTCGAACTTCGACTGCGCGTCGGTCGCCGAGATCGACATGGCGCTGGCCGCCGGCGCGACCCCGGACCGCATCTCCTTCGGCAACACGATCAAGAAGGAGCGCGACGTCGCCGCCGCCTTCGCCCGCGGCATCGACCTCTATGCGGTCGACTGCGAGGCCGAGGTCGAGAAGGTGGCCCGCGCCGCTCCCGGCACGCGCGTGTTCTGCCGCATCCTCTGCGACGGCGCCGGCGCCGAATGGCCGCTGTCGCGCAAGTTCGGCTGCGAGCCCGAGATGGCCGTCGGCGTGCTCGAGCATGCGCACCGCCTCGGCCTGCGCGCCTATGGCGTGTCGTTCCATGTCGGTTCGCAGCAGGCCAACACCGAGGCCTGGGACGGCGCGCTCGCGTCGGCCGCCGGCATCTTCCATACCCTCGCCGAGCGCGGCATCCAGCTCGCGATGGTCAATCTCGGCGGCGGCTTCCCGACCCGTTATCTCAAGGAGATTCCGGGCGTGGACAACTATGCCTCGTCGATCGACGCGGCGCTGAAGCGCCATTTCGGCAACCGCATCCCGGAGACGATCATCGAGCCGGGCCGCGGCATGGTCGGCAATGCGGGCATCATCAAGACCGAAGTCGTGCTGATCTCGAAGAAGAACGACACGGACGACATCCGCTGGGTCTATCTCGACATCGGCAAGTTCGGCGGCCTCGCCGAGACGATGGACGAGTCGATCCGCTATCCGATCCGCACGATGCACGACAATGACGAGAAGACGCCTTGCGTGCTCGCCGGCCCGACCTGCGATTCCGCCGACGTCCTCTACGAGAAGACGCCGTATCACCTGCCCGTCTCGCTCTCGATCGGCGACGAAGTGCTGATCGAAGGCACGGGCGCGTATACGACGACCTATTCGGCCGTCGCCTTCAACGGCTTCAAGCCGCTCGAAGCCTTCGTGATCTGAAGGACAGCCATCGATGATCCAGATTGGTGTGGAGGCGCCGGGTGAAACCGGCGCCCGCGAGATGCTGCTCGACCGGACGATGGGTCCGGACCGCCACCTGAAGACCTCCGAGCGACTGCGCGAGAACCGCCTGCCGGCCTCCGGCCTGGCGCTGGTCGCCCGCGACGGCGACGAGATCGTCGGCTCGGTCCGTCTCTGGAACGTCTCGGCCGGCGGTCGCGACGCGCTGCTGCTCGGCCCGCTCGCGGTCGCGCCGGAGCGCCAGGGCGAGGGCCTCGGCGGCAAGCTGATGCGCGCCGCGCTGAACCGCGCCGCCATGTTCGGCCATGGCGCCGTCATCCTGGTGGGCGACGCCGAATACTATGCGCGCTTCGGTTTTTCGACCGAGGCGACGCGGAGCCTGATGATGCCGGGGCCGGTCGACCGGGCCCGTTTCCTGGCGCTCGAGCTGCGCGACGGGGCGCTTTCCGGCGCCGCCGGACTGCTCGTCGCCACCGGCGACTGGTTGGTCCCGCCGCTTGCCGGACCGGACTTTCCGACCGTCGCGAGCCCTTCCGGGCTCGACCTCGCCGGCGCAAGCCGTTAGGTTCCAGCTGCCCGCGGGCCGTGGAGGGAAGGGGGAAACCCCGACTTCCACGGCTTTTTGTTTGTCACGAAGGAAGGGTACGGTACCCCACTTGTTGATTTCGACTTTCAGGAGTGTTTCGCTATGACGACTTGGCCAACCTACGGTCGCATCACTGGCCCCGTGGTCATCATTGGCTTTGGTTCGATCGGACGCGGTTTCCTCCCGCTGCTGAAGCGCCACTTCGCTCTCGACCAACCGCAGATCACCATCGTCGAGCCGAGCGACGAGTTCGCCGAACTGATGGCCAGCGAGGGCGTCACGCACGTCAAGGCTGCACTGACGCCGGCCAATTTCCGCGAGATCCTGACGCCGCTCCTGACCAGCTCCGAAGGCCAGGGCTTCTGCGTCAACCTTTCGGTCGATACCTCCTCGGTCGAGATCATGGGCCTGACCCGCGAAATCGGCAGCCTCTACATCGATACCGTGGTCGAGCCCTGGGCCGGCTTCTATGACGCCGGCGACGTCGACGCGGCAGGGCGCTCCAACTATGCGCTGCGCGAGACGCTGCTGGCGGCGCGGCGCGCCAGCCCGGGCGGCACCACGGCGGTTTCCTGCTCGGGCGCCAATCCCGGCATGGTGTCGTGGTTCGTCAAGCAGGCGCTGCTGAACATCGCCACCGACCTCGGCATCCCGCACGAAGTGCCGAAGACGCAGGCCGAATGGGCGGCGCTGATGAAGGCTGCGGGCGTCAAGGGCGTCCACATCGCCGAGCGCGACACCCAGCGCGCCCGCGATCCGAAGCCGATGGGCACCTTCATCAATACCTGGTCGGTCGAGGGCTTCATCGCCGAGGCGCTGCAGCCGGCCGAGCTCGGCTGGGGCACGCATGAGCGCTGGATGCCGAGCTTCGGC
>JAEWAD010000061.1 GCA_023391905.1 Pseudomonadota bacterium
CCGGCATCCTTGAGGCGGGTCTTGAGCGCGGCGTCGACGGCGCGCTCGCCGCCGCCGTAGCGCCGGTTCCAGAAGAGGCTTTCCGCGCCGGTTTCCGCGACTAGCGCGGGGATGACGTCCTCAGCCGGGCCGTGACGCAGGACCAGATTCTGTCCCTTGTCGGCAAGCGACTGCGACAGCGCCGCGAGGGAATGGTGCAGCCACCATCTTGCCGCGCCGCCGAGCGGCCGGATGCCCTCGCTGATCTGGTCCAGCGCATAGACGACGACGAGCGGGGCCTTGCGCTCGGCCGCGTCGCGGCAGCCGGCGACAAGGGCGGGATTGTCGGCGAGGCGCAGGTCGTCGCGAAGCCAGACGAGGGCCGGTTTCGGCGCCATGAGCGCTTATTCGGCCGGGGCGAGGCGTGCCCGCGCCGGCACGATGCGCGCCCAGGCCGGGCGCTCGAACAGGAATCGGAAGCGTGTCCCCCGCACGAGCCATTCCAGCACCAGCGGCGCGATGACGCCGGCGGCGGTGACGATCAGTGCGATCGTACCGAGATCCGAAATCAGGCCGGTCTTCAGCAATACTGCGCGGGTCGCCGCCATGGGCAGGAAGAAGGCGAGGTAGATGGCGATCGAGTGCTCGCCGCAATAGCGCAACGGCGCCATCAGGTCCGCCTTGGAGAGCAGGGCCGAGAAGGCGACGACGGCGCAGGCGCCGAGAATGCCGAGGCCGAGGCCGATGAAGGGCAGTTCGGAATAGCCGTGGAAGACGGCGAGCCCGTTGACGAGGGCCCAGGCGACGAGCCCGAGCGCGGCCGGCAGCGGACGGGCGATCACGGCGGCCGCCAGACGGAAGATCTGCGGCGCGAGTGCATAGCCCGCATAGAAATAGACGAAGCGCGCGGCGAACTCGTCGGGGATCACCCACCCGGTGTGGATCGGCGCGATCTCCAGCGCCGCCCCGACGAGCAGGACGATCCAGGCCGGGACGCGACGCAGCAGCTTGGCCACGGCGAAGAAGATCGGCAGCAGATAGATGAACCAGAGCGTTCCGAACGGTTCGACGAAGGCGAGCAGGAACTGGCCGAGCGCGCCGCCGACGCCCATTTCCGCCGCCATGCCGGGCGCCTTGAAGACGAACTGGATGACGAGCCAGAGCACGTAGAAATAGGCGAAGTGGACGATCTTCTTGTCGGCATAGCTGCGCCAGTCGCGATCGATGACGCGCGACAGGAACAGGCCGGAAATGAGGAAGAAGTCGGGCATCCGGAACGGCTTGGCGAAGGCGACGAGATACCCCATCCAGCTCTCCGCGCCGGCCGCCTTCTCGACGCCCAAGGTCGAATGCATCATCACCACCATGATGATGCAGAAGCCCTTGGCGTAGTCGACCCAGTCGATGCGCGCGCGTTCAGCCATCGTCACCCGTCCCCGTTCCGTCGTGGCCGATCATGCGCCGGCGGATGCAGCTCTTGATTCGGGCGCGCGGGATGCGACCGCGCGCACCGCTGTCCCGCCGGTCAGTTGAGGCCGCGCTGCGCCGCGCAGTTCTTGGCGACGGCAACCTCGATCAGGGCGATGCGCTCGCCGCGCACATGCGCCATGAAGTCGTCATAGGTCGGGTTCGGCGTGCGGATGCCGAGCAGGATGAACTGCAGGGTCGGATTGCGACGCAGTTCGTCCCAGCTGTTGCTGTTGCTGGAGATCGGCACGTTGAGCGCCTGGATGCGCGACGCGATCTCGTCGCAGGAGAGGTTGCGGAACTGGCTCGAATCGACGGGATCGATGCGCTCGGACTGCGCCGATGCCGGGACGATGTAGGCGATGAAGGACGCGACGATCAAAAACAGGCCGGCCAGCAAGATCAACAAATTCCGATTCATGGTTCTCTCCTAATCGCCAATGCCGCGCTGCGGTTGCAGCGACTATAGACCGCCGCCGAATGCATTGCATCGCGGCATTGGCGCGATGGTTACTCAACCGCCCAGCAAGGCAGCCTCGGATTCCGACAGCGGCGCCGGCCGCACCATGCGCTCGGGGAGGTCGACGGCCGCGCCGGAGATCGAGGCTTCGAGCAGCCCCTCAAGGACCTCGAGCACATGCAGCGCGAGGGCGCCGGACGCCCGCGCGGGCCGGCCGTCCTGCAGCGCTCGCGCGAGATCGGCCACGCCCAGCATGCGGTAATTGGCGCGGTCCGGCGCGTCATAGGGCCAGTTGAACCGGCCATGCAGCTCCGCGCTGGTCGACTGTTCCTGCCAGGGGGCGCCCTGGCGGCTGATCGCGACCGTGCCGCCGAACGTGTCGGGGTCGGGCAGGCGCAGCGATC
This sequence comes from Pseudomonadota bacterium, assembly GCA_023391905.1. GTDB lineage: Bacteria > Pseudomonadota > Alphaproteobacteria > Rhizobiales > Kaistiaceae > Kaistia. The sequence goes on from JAEWAD010000061.1 coordinate 2,311, forward strand.
CCCCCGTGCCGTGCAACTCGATCGGATGATTGCCATGCCGGAACACGTCCCAGCTCATGCCGGCGACGACGGTCGCGCCCGCGGCAAATTCGAGAAGGGCGGTGATGGTGGTCGGCGTGCCGACAGCAAACCGCGTGCCGCGCGTCGGCCCCGGCGCAGTGATCAGGCGTTCCGGCTCGCCCGTGACGTTCATCGCCATGACGCGCCGCGCCGGGCCGAGCAGGTTGACCAGCATGGTGACGTAGTAGGGCCCCATGTCGAGCACCGGGCCGCCGCCGGGCTGATAGTAGAATTGCGGGCTCGGGTGCCAGTGCTCCATGCCGCGCGTCATCATGAAGGCGGTGCCGGTGACCACCTTGCCGATCGCGCCCTCGTCCATCAGTCGCCGGGCGAGGCGGCCGGCCGCGCCGAGAAAGGTGTCAGGCGCCGAACCGATCGACAGGCCGCGCCGATCCGCCGCTTCGACGAGCTCACGGCCGAGCGCCGCGGTCGCCGCCAGCGGCTTCTCGGTGAACACGTGCTTGCCGGCCGAAAGCGCCGCCATCGAGACGTCGAAATGCGCGTTGGGGACTGTGAGGTTCAGGACGAGATCTATGTCGTCGGCATCGAGCAGCGCATCGATGGAGGTCGCTCGGATCCCGAACTCCTCGGCGCGCCGCGCGGCCGCTTCCATGGAAATATCGGCACAGGCGCGGATCTCGACGCCGGGAAACAGCTTGGCGTTACGCAGATAGGTGCCCGCGATGTTGCCGCAGCCGATGACGCCGATTCCGAGCTTCGCCATTCCAACCCCCTCGTTGCGCGCATTTGTGCATATTTGTGCATCGACATGCTTGACGATCTCGGGCAAAGCAGCAAGGTTCTTTGCGAAAATTCGTGTCGATGTCGGTTTCTCTCGGATTCTGTCGTTTCGGAACAGCGCATCATGTTGCAGATCGGCTGCCAGACCTACACCTGGGAAATGCTCGGCGATGGCTGGTCCGGCACTCCCGACGATCTGGTCGCGGCCATCGCGGCGGCCGGCTATGCCGGTATCGAGATCACCGATCACATGATCGGCGGCTATGCGGGCCGGCCTGCGGAATTCGGGAATCTCCTCGCATCGCATGGCCTGGAGCTGGTGGCGTTCGCCTGCGCCAGCGACAGCGGCTACACCGAGCCGGACCGGAAGGCGTCCGATCTCGCCATGATCGACAGGGCGCTCGATTTCGTCGCGGCCTTTCCCGGCGCGACGCTCTCGCTCGGCAGCGCCACAATCATGTCGCCCGGACCGCGCGAGGCGAAGTACGACGCGGCCGCCGATCTCTACAACGCCGCCGGAGAGCTCGGCCGCCGGACCGGCGTGCCGGTAGCCGTGCATCCGAGCTCGCACCACGACACGGTGCTGTTCGATCGCGTCGACTATGACGCGCTGTTTTCCCGGCTCGACCCGGACCTCGTGCGCTGGGTGCCCGACACGGGGCACATCCTGCGCGGCGGCATGGACATCCTCGACACACTCCGAACCTATCGTGACCGCATCCGCTATCTGCATCTGAAGGATGCCGACGCGGGTGGACGCTGGCGCATGCTGGGCGAGGGCGCCTGCGACGTGCGCGCCGTGGTGGACGTCGTCGCGGCAAGCCCCAACTTCAACGGCTGGCTGGTGCTCGAGGAGGAGTCCGACGAGGCCGCCGCCGATCCGGCCGACGCCGTACGGACCAACCGCGAAACCCTGCGGGCGCTCGTCGCCTGAGACCACAAGAGGACATGCGATGATCAAGAAGGAAGCGCGCAGGCTGCGGGTCGGGGTATTGGGCGCCGGTCCGATCGCCCAGTTCGCGCACCTCGAATCTTGCGTGAAGGCCCGCAACGCCGATCTCTACGCCATCTGCGACGCCGCGCCGGACCTGCTGGCGCGCATGGCCGCGACCTACGAGCCGACCAGGGCCTATGGCGACTACGAGGCGATGCTGGCGGACCCTGAAGTCGAGGCGGTGATCGTCGCGATCTCCGACAGCTTCCACGTCTCGATGGCGATCCGCGCCTTGGAGGCCGGCAAGCATGTGCTCTGCGAGAAGCCGCTCGGCACCTCGGTCGAGGAGGTCGAGGCGCTGAAGCAGGTGGTCGAGCTGACCGGCCTGACGCTGCAGGTCGGCCACATGAAGCGCTTCGATCCCGGCATCGAGGCGGCACGCGACTTCGTCCGCGACGAGATCGGCGAATTGCTGGCGCTCAAGGCCTGGTATTGCGACAGCACGCACCGCTACACCATGACCGACGCCGTGCAGCCGCTGCCGGTGACCAGCAAGCTGGCCATGAAGCCGAGCGGGGATCCGAAGGCAAACCTCCGGCGCTATTTCATGCTCGCCCATGGCAGCCATCTCGTGGATACAGCGCGCTTTCTCTGCGGCGAGATCACCGCGGTACGGGCGCGGCTCTCCGAACGCTTCGGCGCCTATAGCTGGTTCGTCGAGACGAGCTTCGCCAACGGCACGCTCGGCCATCTGGACCTTACCGTCGCGGTGCGGATGGACTGGTTCGAGGGATTCCAGCTCTATGGCGAGAACGGCAGCGTGATCGCGAAGACCTATAACCCCTGGTACTTCAAATCGAGCGACGTCGAGATTTTCTCCGAGAAGGATGCGAGCTATCGTCGGCCGCTCGGTGCCGACGGTCACTTCTTCCGTCGCCAGTTGGAAGGCTTCGCCGACACGATCCTCACCGGTGCGCCGCAGCGGGGCGCCGACATCCATGACGGCCTCGCCTCGGTGCGAGCCATGGCGGCGATCGCCGAGTCGGTGCGGACCGGCGAGACGGTCAGCGTGCCCGACATGACGGGGGCCGTCTGATGCAGCTCGGCATCTTCGCCAAGACGTTTCCTGGTAGCGTTCCGTTAACCGTCTTGAGCGCTGTGAAGGCCGCCGGCTATGACGTGACGCAGTTCAACATGGCCTGCGCCGGATTGCCGGCCATGCCGGATGAAATCCCGGCCGACACTCTCACGGCGATCCGCGCGGCGGTCGCTGAAACCGGCGTTTCGATCACGGCGCTGTCGGGCACCTACAACATGATCCATCCCGACAAGGCCGTCCGGGAGACGGGCCTCAGGCGGCTCGGCGTCATGCTGGAGGCGGCGCGGGCGCTCGACGTGCCGCTGGTCACGCTCTGCACGGGTACGCGCGATCCCATCGACCAATGGGCGCACCATCCCGACAATGCGACACCGGAAGCCTGGGCCGATCTCCTCACCGAGATGGAGAAAGCCGCCGCGCTGGCGGACAAGGCCGGCGTCGATCTCGGCATCGAGCCCGAGCAGGCGAATGTCGTCACCTCGGCCGAGGATGGCAGGCGGCTGGTCGCGGCGATCGGGTCGGAGCGGATCCGCTTCGTGCTCGACCCGGCCAACCTGTTCGAGATCGCCGACCGCGACACGGCGCGCAGGGTCGTCGCCGAGGCGATCGATCGGCTCGCCGGCCGCATCGCCATGGCGCATGCCAAGGACCGCAAGGCCGACGGCAACTTTGCCACCGCCGGCACCGGCGTCGTCGATTTTCCGGATTTCTTCACGCGGCTGCGGCAGGTCGGCTTCGACGGCCCGGTGGTGACGCACGGCCTCTCCGCCGAGGAGGCGCCCGGCGTCGCCCGCTATCTCGCAGGGCTGCTCGCGCCATGACGGAATTGATCCTCCGCCGGGACGATGCCGAACTCCATGTCTTCGATAGTGGCGCCGGCTATCCGGTCGTGTTCCAGCACGGCCTCGGCGGTGAAGGTGGGCAGGTCGCGGAGAACTTTCCGGATGATCCGGCGTTTCGCCGCCTGACGGTCGAGTGCCGCGCGCAGGGGCGCTCGACGCCCGGCAGCGTCAGGCCGTTCTCGATCGCGATGTTCGCCGACGACGTCCTCGCCGCCTGCGACGGGCGCGGCATCGACCGATTCATCGTCGGTGGCATCTCGATGGGCGCGGCCATCGCGCTCCGCATCGCCGTGCGCCATCCCGAACGTGTCGCCGGTCTGGTGCTGGCGCGGCCGGCCTGGCTGTTTGACGCCGGGCCGGACAACATGCGTCCCTATGGCGAGGTCGCCGCGCTCATGCGCGCGCTTCCGGGCGAGGTGGCCCGCGATGCCTTCGCCCGATCCGAAACGGCGGAAACGTTGCGTCGCGACGCGCCGGACAATCTCGCCTCGCTGCTGAGATTCTTCGACCGGCCGGAACTTGCCGTCACCGCCGACCTGCTCGGCGACATCGCCGCCGACGGACCGGGCGTCACGGAGGCGGAAGCGGCGGCGCTGTCGGTGCCGACGCTCGTCATCGGCCACGGCGTCGACCACGCCCATCCGCTTGGCTTTGCGCAGCGCCTCGCCACGACGATTCCGGGCGCGCGCCTCGTCGAGATCGCGCCAAAGGCGACCGACAAGCCACGCCACATCGCCGAATTCCGTTCCGCGCTGGAGAGCTTCCTGCGCGCTATCCTTCCGACCCGGGAGACCAACCCATGACTACCCCGAACCGGCCCGCCCGCGATTGGCTCGCAGCCTTGCCCCGCGATCGCATGCTCGGCGAATTCTCGCTCTGGTCGGCCGATCTCTGCAACATGGAGCGCGACCTCGCCCGCACGGCGCCACATGTCGATCTCTTTCATATCGACGTCGCCGACGGCCGCTTCGCGCCGAGTTTCCTGTTCTTTCCGGACCAGGTCGCCCGCATCCGCGCGCTCACCGGCCGGCCGCTGCATGTGCACCTGATGGTCGAGGGCGATATCGTTCTGTCGCAGATCCGCCAGTTCGCGGAAGCGGGCGCCGACCTGATCTCGATCCATGTCGAGAACGGTCCGATCGTCGGCGAAGCACTGGCGCTGATCCGCGAACTGAACGTCGAGGCCGGGCTCGTGCTTCGCCTGGAGACGCCAGTGGAGGCGGCGCGGCCCTGGCTCGGCGAGATCGGGTTCGTGACGCTGCTCGGCACGGAAATCGGCATCAAGGGGGTAGGACTCTCGGAGAGCGCCTGTCCACGGCTGCAGGCCATGCGTGCCATGCTGAAAGCCGCAGACCTGGAAACCGCCGTGCGGCTCGCCGCCGACGGCGGCATCCGCGAAAACACCGTGCCGCTTCTGCGAGCCGCCAGTGCCGAGACGGTGGTGATGGGTTCGCTCGCCTTCGGCGCACCGGATCTGCCGGGACGCATGGCTTGGCTGCATGCATTGCCCGCGCCGGGCCAGGCGGCATGACGAAGACCGCGCTCGCGATCGACCTCGGCGGCACCGAGCTGCGCGCGGCGCTCATCACCGAAAGGGGCGAGGTCGCCGGCTTCGCCGCCACCCCGACCGATGCGCGTGGCGGCCCGGAGGCCGTCATCGCGCAGATGATCGGGCTGGTGGAAAAGGTACGCAGCGCCGTGCCCGAGGCGCGGCCGCTCGGCCTCGGCGTCGGTGCGCCGGGCCCGCTCGATCCGGAAGCGGGCATCGTCGTCGATGCACCGACGCTTTCCGGCTGGAAAAACGTACCGCTGGTCGCGCTTCTCGCCGAACGCCTCGGGCTCGCCGTGAAGCTGGAAAACGACGCCAACGCGGCGGCGCTCGGCGAATGGCGCTTTGGCGCCGGGCAGGGCACGCGGTCGATGGTGTTCGTCACCGTTTCCACCGGGATCGGTGGCGGCGTCATCGTCGACGGCCGTCTGCTGCATGGTCGGCGCGGCCTTGCCGGCGAAATCGGCCACATGGCGATTTCGGACCGACCCGTGCGTTGTGCCTGCGGCAGCACGGGCTGCTTCGAGGCGGTCGCCTCCGGTACGGCGCTGGCGCGCGAGGCAGCGGAGCGCGTGCGTTCGGGCACGGCCCCGGTGCTCGCGGCATTGGCCGGATCTGCGCCGGTGACGTCGCGCCATGTCGGCGAGGCAGCGCGCGCCGGCGACGCCGATGCACTTGCCCTCCTTGATGGCGAGGCGCGTTGGCTCGGGGTCGGGCTCACCAATCTGCTTCATGTCTATTCGCCGGAGCGGCTGATCCTCGGCGGCGGCGTCGGCAGCCTGCTGCCGCTGATGCAGGGCACCATCGCCCGTACCATTCAGGAGCGCGCCATGCCGCCATTCCGCGACGTGCCCGTCGTCGCCGCCACCCTCGGCAGCCATGCCGGGCTTGTCGGCGCGGCGAGCCTCGTGCTCTAGGAGCCGCCATGAGCATCGACGACTTTCCTCCTGAAGCCGACGCCGCCAGCGCCCTGCCGGCGCTCCGGCACAATCGCCTGCTGCAGTTCCTGCAGGAGCGCGGCCAGGCGACGGTTGCGGAGCTGGTCGCGCTGCTCGAGGTTTCGCGCGATACCGTCCGCCGCGATCTGGTCCTGCTCGAGGGGCGGGGCCTCCTCGTCCGCACCCATGGCGGCGCGGTGACGAACGACCGGCTCGTCCGCGTCGACACCACCATGGGCTTGCGCATGGACGAGCATGTCGATGCCAAGCACCGCATCGGGCAGGCGGCGGCGGCGCTGATCCGCGACGACGAGACGCTGATCCTGAACGGCGGCTCGACCATCGCCTTCTTCGCGGCGGCGCTCGGGAGCCGGCGGCGGCTCACCATCGTCACCAACAACCTTCGCCTCCCGGCCGTGCTGCCGGAAGCGAGCGTGCAGTCGATCCATATTCTCGGCGGCGCCTACTGGCCGAACTACCAGGTGACGATCGGCGCCATCGGTTTCGCCGCCGTCTCCGGCATCCACGCCGACACGGCGGTGATCGGCTGCACCGGCGTCTCGGCCTCCGGCATCTCGATGACCAAGCTCGACGAGGCGGCGCATACGGCCGGCATGATCGAGGTCGCGGCGCGCACCATCGTCGTCGCCGACCGGTCGAAGTTCGGCGTCACGGCCTTCGCCGGCATCGCGGCGCTGGACGCCATCCAGTGCCTGGTCACCGACGCCCCGCCGCCACGCGACCTCGCCGAGGCGCTGGAGAAGGCCGGCGTGCAGGTGGTGGTTTGCGGGTGACGCGAGCGTTGGTCGAGGCGTAGCAATTGGTGTTTGCCGCCTCCGATCTAGCCACCAACCAACCCTGCGGAAATGGATCCCGGGTCAAGCCCGG
>JAEWAD010000259.1 GCA_023391905.1 Pseudomonadota bacterium
GCTGGTCAGTCGCTCCCTGCCAGAGAAGGCCACGGCCAGGTAGCGGGCGCGGACGGGGCGAGCTTTCGGCGCGTCGTTGCAAGGATATCGCGCGGGGCGTGCAAACGTCGCCGACCGTCTTGCCTGCCGGGCCGGGTCATGCCATTCGCCGAGGGAGGGGCGTCGACGGCGACCCGACCGAGCATGCTGAATTGAGCCAAGACGACCGAGATACGGCGCCCGACCGGAGCACCCAACCGCGACCCCGCTCGATGCTGCATGCCAGCCGCCGGGCAGGCTTCGTCGCGCTCGGCTTCGTCTTTCTCGCGCTCGGCATCATCGGCGCGTTCCTGCCGATCATGCCGACGACGATCTTCCTCATCCTCGCTGCCTGGGCATTCGGGCGATCCTCGCCGCGGCTCGAGGCATGGATGCTCGATCATCCGAAGTTCGGCGGTGTTCTGCGCGCCTGGCGGGCGCACGGGGCCATTCCGCGCCGGGCCAAGTGGATGGCCTGTATCGGCATCCTGCTCGGCTATGTCGTGTTCTGGATTTCGGCGTCGCCGGGCCTGCTGCTGGCTGTCGTCGTCGGGCTCGGCATGCTCGCCTGCGCGCTCTGGATCGTGACGCGTCCGGAAGGTCCGGCGGCATCCGAGCAAGTCACGCCTGATTAAAAAAACGAATATTCGAATGAATATGTTCGCCAATCTAGATCATATTGGTTCGACTATTGATCCATCATGCAGCTGCATCGAAAACAAGCGATCGTGATCATGGTTCATCTCGGTTAGATGCTCTGATCCTGTCGAGAATTGGCTTGGTAGCCTTATAGTCCTTGCCGCAATGCGAAGCGGAGGAGGATGGTGCCATGGCGATGATCGTCGGGACGAACAGTGACGATGTCTTGCGCGGAACGCGGGAGGACGACGGGATCTGGGGCCTTGTCGGCCGTGACAATCTCGACGGTGGAGCGGGAGACGACTTTCTCGACGGCGGCGCCGGCGACGACGTCCTGACCAGCTCGAGCGGCCATGACCGGCTGGAAGGCGGCGCGGGCGATGACCGTCTGGAGCTGATCGGAACGACCGGCGCGCTGAACGGCGGCGACGGCTTGGACACGCTGGTCGCCGATTTCTCGGCGGAGACGCGCACCGTCGTCTTCAACGGGACCAACGGCCATGGCTTCCTCAGCTATCAGGACCACATCTTCTTCCGGGAGATCGAGCGCTTCGAGCTGACGACCGGGAGCGGCAACGACTGGGTCAATGGCGGCCGGTTCGACGACGTGATCTCCACGGGCGCCGGCAACGACCTGATCGGGCAGGCCTGGCCCAACCTCGGTGACGAGACCAGTTCCTTCGGCGCCGATTTCGTCGATGCCGGCGCGGGCGACGATACGATCATCGACAGGGTCGGCGCCAACCGCCTCTTCGGCGGCACCGGCGACGATGTCATCACGACGAGGCTGTCCTCGGTCGAGCTGGATGGCGGCGAGGGAAGTGACACGCTGCGGCTCGAGGAGGCGGGGAGCAGCGACGATCTGACGATCGACTTCGCCAGCGGCACCACCTCGAGCGGCACGATCATCCGCGATTTCGAGCAGGCCGTCGTCCAGACCGGCAGCGGCGACGACACGGTCCATGCCGCCGGGCTCGACTCGATCGAGATTACGAGCGGCGCCGGCAATGACCAGGTCGAGGGCTCCGATGGCGATGACCTGATCGCGGGCGGTGCCGGCAACGATCGCGCCCTCGGCGGCGCGGGCCGTGATCTGATCCAGGGCAATGACGGCGACGACCATATCGAAGGCGGGGCCGGCAACGACACGCTCTGGGGCGACAATTCGAACTTTTCCGGGGAGGGCGACGACAGCCTGTTCGGCGGCGATGGCGACGATGTCCTGCATGGCGGCTACGGCGCGGACAGCCTGAACGGCGGCGATGGCAACGACCAGTTGCACGGCGAATGGGGGGACGACACGCTGTTTGGCGGCGCCGGCGACGATTGGCTGTCCCATGTCCATGCTGGCTACGACCGGCTATTCGGCGGTGCGGGAAATGACGGCTTCGGCGTCGCCAACCCCTATCAGAACGCGCTGGCCGGCGAGATCGACGGCGGCGACGGGCAGGACTGGCTCCGCCTGACGACCTATGGTTCTTCCGTCCCGGTCGAGTTCGACGCGATGACCGGATCTTACGGGGAACTGAGCTTCGTCAATGTCGAGCAGTTCCAGGTGCAGATCCGGGACACCTCTGGCCTCGGCTACACGCTGCGAGGTGGCGACGGTGACGACACGCTGGTGACCGATACCGGCAACGATGGGCTCGAAGGGCGCGGCGGCAACGACATCCTGCGCGGCGGCGCGGGCTCGGACCGGCTGGATGGCGGCGCGGGCGATGATCGCCTCGAGAGTGGCGGCTTCGGCGGATCGGATGTCCTGACCGGCGGGGAGGGCGCCGACACGTTCGTCTGGGACGATTTCTACATCCGCTATTCGGGTGTCGACCGCATCACCGATTTCGATACGGAGAGCGGCGACGTGATCCGGTTCGAACACGCCGGCTTCGTCTATGATTTCGACGATTTCGTCGCGGCCTCGCGGGATACGGCGGACGGTGTCTATTTCGCCATTGCCGGCCGTGACGACTACGGCATTCTCATCGAGGATGTCTCGCTCGCCGATCTTTCGCCGGACGACATAGTCTTTGCCTAGGGCGGTTGCGAGCGATAGGCGCGAAGAGAGCCCGGCCCGGCGCGAGCCGGACCGGGAGGCTTGTGTCAGGCGGCGAGGCCCTTGGCGAGATCCAGCGCCTGTCGCTCGAACAGCTTGCGGTAGATGCCGTTGTCGAGCCGCACGAGCTGCTCGTGCGTGCCTTCCTCGGCGATCCGGCCGCGATCGAAGACCAGCAGGCGGTCGAGCGACCGCACCGTCGACAGCCGGTGGGCGATGATGATCGCCGTGCGGCCGACCATCAGTCGCTCCATCGCCTCCTGGATCAGTGCCTCCGATTCCGAATCGAGGCTCGACGTCGCCTCGTCGAGGATCAGGATCGGTGCGTCGGCCAGGAAGGCGCGGGCGAGCGCCACGCGCTGGCGCTCGCCGCCCGAGAGCTTGACGCCGCGCTCACCGACCAGCGTCTGGTAGCCCTGCGGCAGCCGCTCGATGAAGTCATGCGCGTTGGCGAGCTCCGCCGCCGCGATGATGTCCGCCATCGACGCGCCTGGCCGGGCATAGGCGATGTTCTCCGCCAGCGAGCGGTGGAACAGGATCGGCTCCTGCTGCACGATCGCGATCTCGCCGCGCAGCGACGACTGCGTGACGTGGGCGATGTCCTGCCCGTCGATGACGATGCGACCGTCCGTGACGTCGTAGAGCCGCTGGATCAGCTTGACGAAGGTCGTCTTGCCCGAGCCGGAATGGCCGACCAGGCCGATCTTTTCGCCAGCCTTGATCGTGACGTCGAAGTCCTTGTAGAGCGGCTTTTCATGGCCGGCATAGTGGAACGTGACGTCCTCGAAGCGGATCTCGCCGGCGCCGATGCGCATGGGCTTGGCCCCCGGCTTGTCCTCGATGCCGAGCGGCTGCGCGTGCAGGGCGACCAACTCCTCCATGTCGTTCACCGAGCGCTGCAGGTTACGGATATGCACGCCGACGTCGCGCAGATAGCCCTGCAGCAGGAAGTAGGAGGTGAGCACGAAGGTGACGTCGCCCGCCGTCGCCTGGCCGTGCCACCAGAGGATCAGCACGGTGCCGATGATGGCGCCGCGCAAGAGCACCAGCAGGATGCCCTGCGCCGTGCCGTTGTTGGTGCCTCGGACCCAGGTGCGCGACGTGCGCGAGCGCCATTTGGCGACGACGCGGGAGAGCCGCGCGTCCTCGCGATCCTCGGCGCCGAACGCCTTGACGACGGCGTTGCAGGAAACCGCGTCGGCGAGCGCGCCGCCAAGCTTGGTGTCCCACTGGTTGGCGAGGCTCGCCGCCGGCGCGACATAGCCGAGCGACAGCGCCACCGTCATCGCGATGTAGAGCACCGAGCCGATCGCCACGATCAGCCCCATCACCGGCCAGTGGGAGCCGAGCAGGATGGTCGTGCCGACCAGCATGACGAACGAAGGTAGCAGCGCCAGCAGCAGCGTGTCGTTCAGGAGATCGAGCGCCCACATGCCGCGCGTGATCTTGCGCACGGTGGAACCGGCGAACGCGTTGGCGTGCCAGTTGGTCGAGAAGCGCTGCACACGGTGGAAGGCGTCGCTGGCGATGTCCGTCATCATGTTCAGCGTCAGCCGGATGATGGCGAGGAAGGCGACGTGGCGGAGCGCCATCATGCCGATGCCGAGCGCCATCAGCATGCCGAAGGCGGCCAGCGCGGCCGAAAGTGCCGCGTCGCGGTCGACATTGCCGCTCGCGATGGCGTCGACCAGGCGGCCGGCATAGAGCGGCAGCAGGACATCGGCCAGCGTCGAAACGAGGACCGTGATGGCCATGCCGGCGATCAGCAGCGGTTGGCGCCGCCAGTGCGCGAAGGTGTAGCCGAGAACGTCGGCGAAGGCGCCGGTGCGCCATCGGATGCGAAAGCGCGGAAATCTGAATCGAGTCATTTTGACCATCCGGCCGCGTGCGAAACGCCGGTCCGGTCCCGAAAAGAGATGAAGATGCGAGCGACGCGCGATCGGCGCAGCCGCTTGGGGAGTAGACTTTGGAGTATCGGGTCGGCGGGTGCCGGTGGGCCGCGGTTGTGAACCGGAGCGAGGTTGCCCGCTAGACGTCCGAACTACGCTCGGGGAAAGCCCGAGATCGCGGCGGTCGGGGCGATTTCGACGTGCAATGATGCCATGCTGATCTCCCCGCGTTCGGAGTTGAAGGAGGAAGCCTTATAGCTGCCTCTGCGTGAGCTGCCAAGGTGCCGATGGCGATTGGCGCAGGTCGGGCCTCGTTGTGGCGGCCGCGCAACAGCGATTTCGGGTGGGCATACTGACTGCCGGGCAATGTGAACGCAGGGCAACCGGGGCGCGCAGCGAGGAACGGGCAGTCTCCCGTCCGTTCCTTGCGACGGGGAGGGCAATGGCCTCCCCCCGCCGAATAGGTAGACTTCGAGGGTCAGTTCACCGGCTTGGCTTCGGGGAAGGTCCATTCGCCGCTAAGGATGGCCTGCTCCGGACGATAGAGGCGCGCGGTATAGTTCCAGCCTTCGACGACCGGCAGGCAGTTCGCGATCTTGCCGTCGCAGCCGCCGAACTGGATCGTCACCGAACCATCCGCATTCTTGTCCGCGGTGATGCTGTTCACCGAATAGGCGTTGTGGTCGTTCTTCTCGAAGAAGCCCTGCTTGTTGTAGACGCTGACCGACCAGAACGCCTGCACCGGCACGTCCTTCGGCAGGGTGACGGTGTAGACCGTCTTGCCGTCGTTCCTGGCGGGCACGAAGCTCTGGTAGTTGGCCTCGCTGTCGGGAAGACCGCCCCAACCGGCCGCTGTGCCGATCAGGTGCTTGATGGGATCAACCTGCTGGCGCGTTCCAAAGGCCCCGCTGAACGACGCCTGGTGCTCTGCCAACGCGAGCAGCGCATTGCGGATCGCGGTGAGGCTGTCCTGATCCCAGTCCGGAAGCTCGAGCTTTCCAGGATCCTTCTGGCTGACGGCGATTGCGTCCTGAAGCTTGTGAACTGCTTCAACGTCCTTCGGGTCGTTGGGATCGACGAGGGTCCGGACGGCCACGAAGGCATATCGCGTGCCGAGCGATTCCTGCGTCAGTGTGACCGACTCCTTCCCGTGGGCGACGATCGGCACGTAGTGGTCCTGGTCGACGACCATCATCGACATGTAGCGCTCGCCCGAGTCGGGCAGCGTCAGCGTTACCGGCCCGCCGGCGAGATCGAACACCGCGAAGGAATAGAGCGTATCGCGATTCAGGCGGATGATAGTCTGCTCGTCGATCGATGCGGGCTCGCGGGCGTGGTGGAACTTGCCCAGCGTGCCGGCGACCTTGGCATTCGTCGCGAGATAGTTGTCGGTCTCGGCGCGGACGAAGGCGTCAGTAGTCACCGGGGTCGTGCCATCTTGGGCATGGGCGGACGCTCCGCCGGCCAGCGCAACGGAAGCCAATACCAACCCGACCCCAACCGAGCGAAACATCGATCTACCTCTTCATTTCAAGATTGCGCTGTGCAGCAAGCCAGACCATTCCACAGGGTTCGCGCAGCGACAACCCAGATGTCGACGAGGCCGGCGTGCACCACTCCGGGTAGGCCCTGAACGAAGGCGCGGCGTGCGACAGCCTGGCGCGCGCTTCGCCTTGCCGGGCGAAGCGCGATCGGATCGGACGGCGCTTGAGCAGGCGGGTCGAAGCGTCCGGATAGGAAGGCGTACCGCCAAAATGCAATCGGCCCGGACGAGCCGGGCCGATGCGTTTCATTCGAAGGACAATCTGGATCAGCCGATCTTCTTGCCGCGGGCGACGTCCTGGTCGAAGCAGAGGTCGAGAATGCGCTGGATCTCGGCGGCGCGGCGGAAGCTCGGGTCGCCGTTGACGCCCGAGTTGCAGGCCTTGACGAAGCGCTCATAGGTCGTCGGCACCGGCGGGCACTCGACCTTCTTCCAGGTCTGCGTGTCGATGTCGGCGCCGGCGCAGATTTTCAGCGACGAGGCCTTGCCGTCGGTCTTGACCTCGAGCGCGCCTTCCGTGCCGTAGAGCGTCAGCGACAGGTCGTTGGCGTGGCCGGTGGCGAAGCGGGTCGCCGTGATCACACCCAGCGCGCCATTGGCGAACTCGGTCATCATCACGACCGAGTCGTTGGCGTCGAGCTTGTATTCGCCGATCTGGTCGTCCTTGGCCTTGTGGAAGGTCTTCAGGCGGCTGTCGACGGTCTGGATGGCGCTGTCGGCGCCGAAGCTCGCGAAATCGACGATATGGACTCCGACGTCGCCGAGCACGCCCTTCGAGCCATGCTCCTCCGACAGGCGCCACAGCCAGCGCGACTCGGTGCGCCAATCGCCCCACTGCTTGCCAACCAGCCAGCTCTGCAGATAGGAGGCCTCGACGTGACGGATCGCGCCGATCTTGCCTGAAGCCACCAGCTCGCGCGCCTTCTGCAGCGCGGGCGAGTTGCGGTAGGTCAGGTTGACCATGTTGATGACGCCCTTCGCCTCGGCCGTCTCTGCCATCTCGATGGCGTGCGGGTAGTCGGTCGCCAGCGGCTTCTCGCAGAAGACGTGCTTGCCGGCGGCGAGCAGCTTCATCGTCGTGTCGTAGTGGACGGCGTCGGGCGTGACGTTGGCGGCGGCGTCGAACTGGCCCCAGGCGATCGCCTCCTCGAGGCTGCCGAACAGGTTGGTGATGCCGTGTTCCTTGCCGAAGGCGGCGCGGCGGGCGGGGTCGATCTCGACGGCGGCGGCGAGGGTGACGCCCGGAATGGCCTTGAAGGCGGTCGCATGGCTGTTGGCCATGTTGCCGGTCCCGAGGATGAGAAGCTTGACCATTGTGAACGCTCTTGGCTGGCGGGACGTCGTCCCGGAAGGCGGTTGCGGGGGAGGCGGGGGCAGGATCCGCGCGAACGCCGTGGCGCCCGCGCGGACGGGATCAGGACGGCGGCGCCGTCAGGCGATCAGTGGAAGCCTTCCTCGCCGCGCTTGTGCAGGGTCTCGCCCTTGATCGTCAGCGGGCCGTTCGGGGCCTTGTCGGCCGGCGTGTTCGGCGCCTTCTCGATGCCGGCCCATGCCGGAGCAGGGTTGTAGGCCCACTTGGCGGCGTTCTTCAGCACCTGCTTGACGTCGGTGTTGTAGTAGATCGGATACGTCTCGTGGCCGGGCGAGAAATAGAAGATCTTGCCGCCGCCGCGCTGCCAGGTCAGGCCCGAACGGAACACCTCGCCGCCCTCGTACCAGGTGACGAAGACCGTCTCCTGCGGCTCCGGAACGGTGAAGGGCTCGCCATACATCTCGGTCTGCTCGATCTCGAAATAGTCGGACAGGCCCTGGGCGATCTGGTGGTTGCGGTTGATCACCCAGACGCGCTCGAGCTCGCCGGCCTCGCGCCACTTGAGCGAGCAGGGGGTGCCCATCAGGCGCTTGAAGATCTTCGAGAAATGGCCGGAATGCAGGACGATCAGGCCCATGCCTTCCCAGACGCGCTTGGCGACGCGCTCGACGACGGCGTCGGAGACTTCGCCATGCGCCTTGTGGCCCCACCAGAACAGGACGTCGGTCTCGGCCAGGCGCTCTTCGGTCAGGCCGTGCTCTGGCTCCTGCAGCGTGGCAGTGGACACCTTGATGACCGGATCCTCGGCAAGGCCCTTGGCGATCGTGGTGTGCATGCCTTCCGGATAGATCTTCCGGACGACTTCGTTTTCCTGCTCGTGGACGTTTTCGCCCCAGACAACAACGCGGATCGTCATGACCATGGTCTCCCTAGACGTTTCCTGATCGCAAATGGCAGTTCCGCGCGGGCGCGGAATTCGGTGGGTTCAGTGCTCGACGAATGCGACGGGCGCGTGACCAGCATTCGTTCAAAGCGCTTTGGATGGTAGCCCGGCACACTCTATCGTGCATCTCCGATCACGCAATATCCCCTGAATGACGTGCTTGTCGCAGGGGCGGGGCAGTCCTTAGTGCGCGGCGTCCCGCGGGGCTGCGCGGCCGGCGAGGTCATCGCCGGCGTCGCGCGGAAGGCGGGCGCAGATGAAGGCGGCGAGCAGCGCGATGCTGGTCACCGTCAGGAAGGCGGCGGAGAAGTCCGCCATCACCGGGGTCTCGCGGCCCGACACGGCGACGGATACCTGCAGCACGGCCGCCGAGACGCAGATGCCGAGCGACAGCATCATCTGCTGCATCGTCGTGTAGAAGCTGGTCGCCGCGCTCATCCGCTCGCGCTCGACGTCGGCATAGGCGATCGTGTTGTAGGCGGTGAATTGCAGCGACTGCGAGAAGCCGCCGATGAGCAGCAGCGCGTAGATGGCCAGCAGTGGCCAGTCGGGGCGGAAGGCCGCGTAGATCGCCAGGAAGCAGCTGGTGAAGACGCTGTTCCAGATCAGCGTGTTGCGGAAGCCGAAGCGGCGCAAAATCGGGCCGGCGGAGGCCTTCATCGCCATCGCGCCGGCGGCGGAGACGAAGGTGACCAGGCCGCTGTGCACGGCCGACATGCCGAAGCCGAGCTGCATCATCAGCGGCAGCAGGAAGGGCATGGCGCCGGCGCTGATCCGGGCGAGGCCGCCGGCGACGACGGACAGGCGAAACGTCTGCAGCCGCATCAGCGTCAGGTCGAGGATCGGGGCGGCATGGCGCCGGGCGTGGCGGATGTAGAGCCAACCCGACACGATGCCGACGACCAGCAGGGTGAGCGTGACGGCGGGCGGCGCCTCACCGCGCCCGCCGGCCTCGAAGGCGAACAGCAGCGACCCGAGCGCGATGCCGGAATAGAGGAGGCCAAGCAGGTCGAAGGGGCGCCGCGTCTCCTCGCGCACATTCTCGATATGCCGGCTCGCCAGCACTATGCCGACGATGCCGAGCGGAATGTTGATGTAGAAGATCCAGCGCCAGTCGAAATAGGTGACGATGAAGCCGCCGACCATGGGCCCCAGAACCGGGCCGATCAGGGCGGGCACCATGACCCAGGCCATCGCCGAGACGAACTGGGCCCGTGGCACGGTCTTGAGGATGACCAGCCGTCCGACCGGCACCATCATGGCGCCGCCCAGCCCCTGCAGCATGCGGGCGATGACGAGGACGGTGAGGCTGGGCGCCTGCGCGCACAGGAGCGAGCCGGCCATGAAGATGGCGATCGCGGCGCAGAACACGTTCCGGGCGCCGAAGCGGTCGGCGATCCAGCCGCTCATCGGGATGAACACCGCGAGGCTGAGCAGGTAGCCCGTGAGCGCCACGCTCATGTCGAGCGGCGAAACGCCGAAGCTCCTCGCCATCGTCGGCAGCGCCGTCGCCAGGATCGTCGAATCGAGCTGCTCCATGAACAGCGCGCTGGCTACGATCAGGGCGGTGACGCGGTAGGAAGAGGGGGCGGGGACAGACGAAGGAGAGCCTGCGCCGAGAACGGTATCGCTTGGCATCGGGGGCATTTCGTAAGGTGGGCGTCCTATGTCACCGATAGGACCGATCGTGACAATTCACAATAGCGTGGCATAACCATTCGCCTCCGCTTGACTTGGTCGGTCGCGGCACTCTATATCCCGGCCAACTTCCCCGGAGCGCTTCGCTCCGGCCGGACGGGCGGTTAGCTCAGCGGGAGAGCATTCGCTTCACACGCGAAGGGTCACTGGTTCAATCCCAGTACCGCCCACCATTTTCCTTTCATCATCATCATTGGTATCCGCGGGACCGTTTGCGGTCTGCCGTGTTCGCTTGCGTTGCTCTGCTATCGCTAAGCGTGCCTGCGCGTTGCTGCGTCGGAGCCGACTCGCGCTCATTCTGCGGATGTCATCCGAATCTTCCGACGGGTTGTTCTTGGTTGTAGTCAGTGCGGATTGTCCTGAATATTGTCTCGATATCTCTACTCAATCAGAACGTTTGGGTGGTTGTATAAAGATTCCGCTGATTTTCTAGAGTCTATGCGGGATTTCGGACGGGCGTATTGGTCCGCTTTTTCTGTGCCAGATCCTTTGAATCTCTATCATTCTCGCGATGTGTCGGTCTCCGTCAGCCATATGGTTGACGAATGGATACTTGCAGAATGCGCTTTAGACTCAACGGTGTTGTATTTCCGCCATGGCATTGAGCGCTAAGGTTGTGATACTGATTTAGGCAGAATGATTATTTCTGGAGCTTTCCGATGAAACTTCGCCTTGCCGCTGCCGCGCTGGTCCTGAGTGGGTCGACCGCTCTCGCGGCCGATCTGACTTATGAGCCCGCGCCGGTCGTCGCTGCGCCGGAAGTGTTCAACTGGACCGGTTTCTATGCGGGTGTGCATGGCGGCTATGGCTGGGGCGAAACGCGCGACGTGAACAATGCCAGCGCCGTGGGGCAGGACATCGACGGCTGGTTCGGTGGCGCTCAGGTCGGCTATAACTGGCAGCTGCAGAACAATGTCGTGCTCGGCCTTGAAGCCGATGTTTCGTTCGGCAATATCGGCGAAAGCTGGGATAGCTCTAAGCAGTTCGATCCGTACTACGGTGAAGACAAGATCGAGGCCTTCGGTACCGTTCGCGCCCGCGTCGGCTATGCCGTTGACCGCTTCCTGCCTTACCTGACCGGCGGTCTCGCCTGGGCCAAGCAGGATCATTCGCTTGGTTGCAGCCCGGCCAGCGCCATCGGCGGCACACTCGGTTGTGGCGTAACGCGTGGCGCGCAGTTCGACACCTCCGACTCCTCCACTTCGGTCGGCTGGGTTGTCGGCGCCGGCGTCGAATACGCACTCACCAACAACTGGACGGTGAAGGGCGAGTACCTCTACACCGATCTCGGCAAGGAGACCGTTTCGCTCTTCGATCCGAACTGGCCGAACAGCACCGAGCGCAACTTCGACACGTCGTTCAGCACGGTCAAGCTCGGCGTGAACTACAAGTTCTGATCCGCACGATCTCGCATTCTCTATGCGACGAAAGCCCCGCCACTTGGCGGGGCTTTTTGTTTGGTGCGCGCGCGTCGCGGGAATTCGGTCAGGCAATCTGGCGCCGGATCGGTGTTCGGCTGGAAATGTCGTGCGAGGTCGTCAGCGTGGTGGGCGGCAGGCGGATCTACACGAGCACTTGTGCTCCGGCCTGCTTGTTTCAGTCGGACGTCATCGAGGGCTGATTTTGATGACTGTTGATCTTGTATTAGTTTATGAAAGTACTATATTAATAATATTGGCTGTTCGATAGTCATAATTCTATTTAAGACAATCTACAGGTTGTCTTTATTCTGGCCGTCATGTTTCGCACTGCCTCGGGATAAACTCGGTTCAGTCTGATTTTGCCAGCCGACAGCGGGTCCAGCCGCAATGGCGTCGAACGGACGAGGTCGGACGTTCGTAATCTTCAAGCTTGGCCTTGAGGACGGCCCTGCGGAGCGCGCGCGGGAGCCAAGGCGACTCTCCGTTCGGCCGCCGCTTGGCTGGGATCGCGGCCGTCGCATCGCCCCGCCGGGCCTCTGGTTCGGGATGGTTTCCGGGCAAGGCATATCCGATGCGCGGCGGAGCGCCTCCGGCAAATTTCTGGGCCGGGTCTCGTGCGCCAAGACCCCGGGGCCATTCGTTGCCTCCCCGTGGGGCAAGGCATGTCCAAACTGCCTGGAAGTCCGGGCCAACCCAAACTCAAAACCAGACGGCCTGCGGCCGAGAAAGGTCGTTCGAGCTTCTTGTCCATTTCCATCAATCTCGCCGTCGCGCTTGTCTGCGGCATGCTCATCGGTCTGGAGCGGCACTGGCTGCAGCGCCACACCGGCCTCACGACGCACGCACTCGTGGCGCTGGGCGCCGCCGCCTTCACTTCCCTGGCCGGGCTGTTCGGCGGGGAGATCGACATCCGCATGGGCGCGCAGGTCGTCAGCGGCATCGGCTTTCTGGGCGCCGGCCTGATCATGCGCGACGGGCTGAGCGTCCGCGGCCTGCGGGGCGCGGCGACGATCTGGGCGACGGGCGCGGTGGGGACGCTGGCCGGCTACGGCTTCCTGGCCGAGGCGGCGACGGCGACGGCGTTCGTGATCCTCATCAACATGGCACTGCCGCGGATCAGCCGTCTGCTCGAGCGCTACACGCCGGAACAGGAGCTGGTCGAGCGCTTCTATGTCATCAAGCTGCGCTGCGCGGCCGGAGACGAGGCCTGGACACGCGCGCGGATGCTGCAGGCGGTGACGGTGCAGAACCTGCGCCTGCACGGCCTGGAGAGCCGCGCCATGGCCGACAGCGGCAGCGTCGAGGTCGAGGCGATGGTCTACAGCACGAAGCAGGAAGACCGGCTGGTGGAGCGGCTGGTCGGCGAGCTGAGCCTGTCGCCGCTCATCCACGCGACGAGCTGGACCTCGACCGCGCCTCCGGAGTAGCGCGGCTCGGGACGGCCTCAGATCGCGGCGTCGGGCTGGGCGGCTCGCTTGCGCGGGATGATCGAGACTGCCATCCGCTTGATCTCCTCATAGCGGCGGATCTCGCGCGAGTAGGGGCGCCAGTCATAGAGCAGCAGCTCCGCGGGGCGCCACAGGCCGACCCAGCCGGCGATGATGAATCCCTCGCCGAACAGACGCCCGAAGGCGTTGCCCTTGAAGATCAGTTCCTCGAACACCGGCGATAGCGCAAGGCAGATCGCCCAGAAGATCAGGCCGATGCGGAGCGCCTTGCGGCCCTCGAGCCAGATCTCGCGCTTCTTCTGCGCGGCAAGGCGGATCTGGGCATTGCAGTAATTGCCGATCGCGGCCTTCATCCGGGCCGGCAGCTCGGGCGATATCGTCGAAGGCGGCAGGTGGATCGCGATAGCAGAGATTGGCTTCAGGCCGCTCGGCCGGGCGTTCATCGTGTCGATCAGCTGATCGATGCCGGAGGCCTCGATGTTCTCGTCCTGGAACGGATCCACCTCTGGCGTCTGGAACATGTTGTGCACGTCGCTCAGGCAGAGATCGACTGTCTCGTCGGTTTGGCTGGTCATCGGCAGGCGGGTCCGGGAAAGAAAAATGGCCGGACCGGGTGGTCCGACCGTTTTCTTATCGTGCCAGCGGGCGTTGAAACAATGCCCGTGTACAAGCTTGGGAAGACTTAGCCGTTCTGCGCCTCGACGGCGGCCAGCGCCGTCATGTTGACGATGCCGCGCGAGGTCACCGACGGCGTCAGGATATGCGCGGGTTTGGCGGCGCCGAGCAGGATCGGGCCGACATGCAGCGCGTCCGTCATCACCTTGACGACGTTCATCGTGATATTCGCGGAATCGAGGTTCGGGAACACCAGCAGGTTCGCCTCGCCGGTCAGCTTCGACTTCGGCATGACGCGGGCACGCAGCGTTTCCGAAAGCGCGGAATCGCCGTGCATCTCGCCGTCGACCTCGAGATCGGGCGCCGTCGCCCAGAGGATCTCCGTCGCGCGGCGCATCTTGGCGCTCGAGACGTTGTCGCGCGAGCCGAAGTTGGAGTGCGACAGCAGCGCCGCCTTCGGTGTGATGCCGAAGCGGCGGATGTGGTCGGCAGCGAGCCGGGTCACTTCCGCGATTTCCTCGGCCGTCGGGTTCTCGTTGACATAGGTGTCGGTCAGGAACGTCGTCGCGCCCGAGCTGATCAGGAGGCTCATCGCCGAATAGGCGTGGCTGTCGGGGCGCAGGCCGATGACATCGCGGATGACGCGGAAATTGGTCCGGAACTGGCCTTCGAGGCCGCAGAGCAGGGCGTCGGCGTCGTTGCGGATCAGCGCCAGCGCGCCGATGACGGTGGTGTTGGTGCGAACGATCGTCCGCGCCGCCTCCGGCGTGATGCCGTGCCGGCCCATCTTGTCGAGATAGAGCTCGACATAGTCGCGATAGCGCTTGTCGTCCTCGGGGTTGATGATCTCGCAATCGACGCCCGGGTTGAAGCGCAGGCCGAAGCGTTTGATGCGGGTCTCGATAACCGAGGGGCGGCCGATCAGGATCGGCTGCGCCAACCCGTCCTCGAGCGCGACCTGGGCGGCGCGGAGAACGCGCTCATCCTCGCCGTCGGCATAGATGACGCGCTTCACGTCGGTCTTCGCCGCCGCGACCATCGGCTTCATGATCAGGCCGGACTTGAAGACGAAGCGGGTCAGCCGGTCCATGTAGGCGTCGAAATCGGCGATCGGCCGCGTGGCGACGCCGGATTCCATCGCCGCCCTGGCGACGGCCGGCGCGATCCGGAGGATCAGGCGCTGATCGAACGGCGAGGGGATCAGGTAGTCGGGTCCGAAGGTCAGCTGCACGCCGCCATAGGCCTGCGCGGCGATATCGGACGGCTCTTCCTGTGCGAGTGCGGCAATCGCGTGCACCGCCGCCTGCTTCATTTCCTCGTTGATCGTCGTCGCGCCAACGTCGAGAGCGCCGCGGAAGATGTGAGGAAAGCAGAGGACGTTATTGACCTGATTGGGGAAATCCGACCGGCCGGTGCAGATCATCACGTCGTCGCGCACGGCGCGCGCCGCCTCCGGCATGATCTCCGGCTTCGGGTTGGCGAGCGCCAGGATCAGCGGGCGCGCGGCCATGCGGGCGACCATGTCGGGCTTCAGCACGCCGGCGGCGGAAAGTCCGAGGAACACGTCGGCGCCGTCGATGATGTCGCCCAGCGTGCGCTTGTCGGTCTTCTGGGCGAAGACGGACTTCCACTGGTCCATCAGCGCCTCGCGGCCCTCGTAGACGACGCCTTCGATGTCGGCGACCCAGATATTCTCGCGCTTGGCGCCGAGGGCGACCATCTGGTTGAGGCAGGCGAGCGCCGCCGCGCCGGCGCCCGAGCAGACGATCTTCGCCTCGGCGATCGGCTTGTCCTTGAGCTTCAGCCCGTTGACGACGGCGGCGCCGACGATGATCGCGGTGCCGTGCTGGTCG
>JAEWAD010000216.1 GCA_023391905.1 Pseudomonadota bacterium
CCCCGGCACAGGGCCGGGGCGTCTCCAGTGCGCCGCGTCTGAAGGAGAGGGCGCGGCTAGCTTCAGGCCGGCTCGGCGACCTTGGCGGCAACCTTGGCGGCGATCGCAGCGACATGGGCGCCCTGGAAGCGGGCGGCGTCCAGCTCGACGGCCGAAGGCTGGCGGCTGCCGTCACCGTCGGTGATGGTCGAGGCGCCGTAGGGCGATCCGCCCTTCACCGCGTCGACGCCCATCTGGCCCTGGAAGGCGTAGGGCAGGCCGACATAGGCGAGGCCGTGATGCAGGAAGGTCGGGATGAAGCTCAAGATGGTCGATTCCTGGCCGCCATGCTGCGTCGCCGAGGAGGTGAACATCGAGCCGACCTTGCCGACCAGCTTGCCCTGGGCCCACAGACCGCCGGTCTGGTCCCAGAAATTGCGCATCTGCGAGGCGACCGTGCCGAAGCGCGTGCCGGCGCCGACGATGATCGCGTCGTAGTTCTCGAGATCGGCCGGCGTCGCGATCGGGGCAGCCTGGTCCATCTTGTAGTACGAGGCCTTGGCGACTTCCTCGGGTACCAGCTCGGGCACGCGCTTGATGTCGACCTTGGCGCCGGTGGAGCGGGCGCCTTCTGCAACGGCTTCGGCCATCTTCTCGATGTGGCCATAGGCGGAATAGTAGAGAACGAGAACCTTGGTCATAGTGGGCATTCCTTCGATTTGCACTGCACCATACTTCGGCGGCCTGAGGTTTTTTTGAAAGACGGCGTTCGGTGAACAGTCTGTCTATGCACCGCCAAACCGATCGCATCCGGTGGCGAGGCCTTGCGACAAAGGTTCGTTGGCCTATGCTCCGTGGTCATCCGATGACCTGAGCAATTCGAGGAGGGGACATGCTCACCAAGGATTACGTTGTCTATGACGATCGCTTCCGTCGCCTGGCCATGGGCAACGTGCATGTCGAGAAACTGGCCGAGGGGTGCCGCTGGGCGGAAGGGCCGGCCTATTTCCCGGCCGGCAAGTACCTGATCTGGTCGGACATCCCGAACGATCGGCTGATGCGCTATGACGAGACCGACGGCTCGGTTTCGGTCTTCGCCAGCCCCTGCAACAACCAGAACGGCCACACGGTCGATCTCGAGGGGCGGCTCATCGCCTGCGAGCATCGCGGCCGCGCGGTGACCCGCATCGAGCATGACGGCTCGCGCAAGGTTCTCGCCGACCGTTTCAACGGCAAGAAGCTCAATTCGCCGAACGACGCCGTCGTCAAGTCGGACGGCTCGATCTGGTTCACCGATCCGAGCTACGGCATCGACGGCGAATATGAGGGCGACAAGGCGGAGAGCGAGATCGGCGCCTGCAACGTCTATCGTATCGATCCGGCCACCGGCGCCGTCACGGCGGTGATCACCGACATGGTGCGGCCGAACGGCCTTGCCTTCTCGCCCGACGAGTCGATCCTCTACGTCGCCGATACCGGTGCGACCCACGTGGCCGACTGTTCGCCCGACATCCGCGCCTATCCGGTCGCGGCGGACGGCAAGTCGGTCGGCGCGGGCCGGCATTTCGCCACCTGCGATTTCGGCCTGTTCGACGGCTTCCGCGTCGATGCCGGCGGCAACATCTGGAGCTCGGCCGGCGACGGCGTGAACTGCTATGCGCCGGACGGCACGCTTCTCGGCAAGATCAAGATCCCCGAGGTGGTGGCCAACGTCGAGTTCGGCGCCCGCAAGCGCAACCGCCTCTACATCTGCGGCACGACGAGCCTCTACGCCGTCTACCTGAACACCCAGGCGGCCAAGCGCCCGGCGGCGAAGTAGGGTCTTGAATAAGCGGGTGAGGGGCATGGCCTTGGTAGGCCTCAACCCCTCACCCGGCCCTATCGGGCCGACCTCTCCCCATGGGAGAGGTGATCAAGGTGTCGCCATGCCTCTTCCATGAGGTGAGGATGGACAAATCCCATTTGATCCGACGCCTGCGTGCGGACATGACCCAAGCCGAGCGTCGGCTCTGGCATCACCTGCGCGACCGTCGCCTCGACGGGTTTAAGTTCCGTAGACAGCAGCCTATTGATCGCTTTGTTGTCGACTTTCTTTGTGTCGAACGACGGGTGATCGTCGAGGTCGATGGCGGCCAACACAATGAACTGGTCGACGCCGAGCGTACCGCAATTCTGGAAACGGCCGGCTACTTCATCCTGCGCTTTTGGAATGACGAAGTGTTGCGGCAGACGGATATCGTGTTGCTGCGTATCCTTAGCACGCTTCGATCACAGCCAGATTATGTGCTCTGAACCTCTCCCATGGGGAGAGGTCGACGGCGAAGCCGGCGGGTGAGGGGTTCAGTCCCATTCCACGTTCACACAGAACGTTCCTCAATGCGCCTCGTGCAGGCAGGCCGTGTGGTCGCCGAGCACCTCGATGACGCGGCATTCGGCGACGCGGCCGTGCGCGCCCTCGTCGACCATGCGCTGCACCTCCTGGCGGAGCGCCGTCAGCCGCGCGATCTTTTCGTCGATTTCCTTCAGATGGCTGCGGGCGATGCCGTCGACCTCGGCGCAGGAGCGGTCCGGCTGGTCGGAGAGCGTCAGCAACTGCCGGATCGCCTCGACCTCGAAGCCGAGCTCGCGAGCATGGCGGATGAAGCGCAGGCGCTGCACGGCGGCCGCGTCATAGCTGCGCCGGTTGCTGTCGGTGCGGGCCGGCGAGGGCAGCAGCCCGACTTCCTCGTAGTAGCGGATGGTGGGCACCTTGATGCCGGTCTCGCGCGAAACCGTGCCGATCGGGACCGAACTGCTCATCGAATTCACCTCTTGATCCTCTAGTCGCTAGAGGATGTAGGGTCGCTTTCGAACCACGCAAGAGCCTTTCACCACCAGGCTGAATTCGAGAGAGATCATGGGAATTCAGGACCGCTACCGCATCACCGGCATGGACTGCGCCTCCTGCGCGCAGAAGATCGACACCGCCGTCCGGCGAATCGAGGGGGTCGAGGATGTCTCGGTCTCGGTGTCGGCCGGCACGATGACCGTGCGGCGGGGTGAGGCGGACGATCGCGCGGATCCGATCCAGAAGATCGTGACCAAGCTCGGCTACGGCATCGCCCCGCTCGCGGGCCGCGCCGTGTCGACTGCGCCAAGCCACTCGGATCATGCCGATCACGGGGCCTGCAACGGCGATCACCATCATGATGATGGTCATGATCACGCCCACGGCGCGCACGATCACGGGCAGGGGCATCATCATCATCATGACCACGGCCACAGCCACGCGCCGGCCGTCGCGGCGAAGGCGGCGCCCGCGCTCGACCTGCATGGCCACGGCGTCGGCGAGGACGATGGCGCCTGGTGGCAGACGAAGAAGGCGCGCCTGACGCTCGCCGCCGGCGCTGCGATCGTCGTCGCCTTCGTCGTCTCGCATCTCTTCCCCGACACGAAGCCGATCGCCTTTTCCGTCGCCATGCTGGTCGGCCTGATCCCGATCGCCCGTCGCGCCTTCATGGCGGCGCGCTACGGCACGCCGTTCTCGATCGAGACGCTGATGACGATCGCCGCGATCGGCGCCGTTATCATCGGCGCGGCCGAGGAGGCGGCGATGGTCGTCTTCCTGTTCCTGATCGGCGAATTGCTCGAGGGCGTGGCGGCACGCCGGGCGCGGACCAGCATTCGCGGGCTCTCCAACCTGCTTCCCGAGACGGCGCGTGTCGAGGAGGCGGGGGGCCTGCGAGACGTACCGGCAGCGGGCCTCGCGGTGGGCGCGATCCTCCAGATCCGTCCCGGCGATCGCATCGCGGCCGACGGCCGGATCCTCGAGGGCGAAAGCGCGATCGACGAGGCGCCGGTCACCGGCGAAAGCGTGCCGAAGCGCAAGGGCGTCGGCGATTCCGTCTTCGCCGGCACCATCAACACCGATGGCCTGATCCGCGTCGAGGTGACGGCCGTTGCCGCCGACAACACGATCGCCCGCATCGTCCGCCTGGTCGAGGAGGCGCAGGAGGCGAAGGCGCCGACCGAGCGCTTCATAGACCGCTTCTCGCGCTGGTACACGCCGGCCGTGCTCGTCGTCGGCGCGCTGGTGGCGATCCTGCCGCCGCTCGTCGTCGGCGCCAGCTGGAGCGAATGGATCTACAAGGGCCTCGCCATCCTGCTGATCGGCTGCCCCTGCGCGCTCGTCATCTCGACGCCCGCCGCGATTGCCGCCGGCCTTGCCTCCGGCGCGCGCCAAGGCCTGCTGATGAAGGGCGGCGCCGTGCTCGAAACGCTCGCCGGTATCAACCGGGCTGCGTTCGACAAGACGGGCACGCTGACGCTCGGTCGCCCCGTCGTCAGCGACGTCGTCGGCTATGGACGGTCCGAGGCGGAGGTGATCGGGCTTGCCGCCGCGCTCGAGGTCGGCTCCAACCACCCGCTCGCCCAGGCCATCCTGGCGAAGGCGGCGGACATGGCCGTGACGCCGGGCGCTGCGCAGGAGATCGCCGCCGTCGCCGGCAAGGGCATGACCGGCAAGGTCGGCGCGGATCGCCTGACGCTTGCCTCGGCGGCCGCCGCGGCCGCGATCACGCCGCTGTCCGCCGAACAGGAGGCGGCGATCGCTGCGCTAAGCGGCGAGGGCAAGAGCGTGTCGGTCCTGCTCGTGAACGACGCGATCGTCGGCGTGATCGCCATGCGCGACGGTCCTCGGGCCGATGCGCGGACCGGTCTTTCCGAACTGAAGGCTCTTGGCGTCGCACCGGTCATGCTGACCGGCGACAATGCGCGGGCGGCCAAGGCGGTCGGCGACGATCTCGGCATCGAGGTCCGGGCCGAGCTGCTGCCGCAGGACAAGCAACGCATCATCCGCGAGTTGCAGGCCGGCGGCGCCAAGGTTGCCAAGGTCGGCGACGGTATCAACGATGCGCCGGCGCTCGCCGCCGCGGATGTCGGCATCGCCATGGGCGGCGGCACCGACGTGGCGCT
>JAEWAD010000256.1 GCA_023391905.1 Pseudomonadota bacterium
CCACCTTAGAGAACCTGACCTTTCTCGACCGAGGCCCTGTCCCTGAACCCCGAGGGACGGGGCCTTTTCGCGTCCGCGGACGACCCGTCGCAGCGCATATTGCACGCGATATGCGATCGTGCTTACATCGGGACTGCGAATGCGGACTGGAGGAGCAGCTCCGCGTATCGCCGAGGGAGGACACCATGACGAAACGCCCCCGCGGCGCGCGTTCGCGCGCCCGGCCGATGCTCGCTGCCGCCCTGATGGGCCTGGCCGCCGGCGCGGCGCACGCTTCCGACAACAAGATCGCCCTCATTCCGGGCGGCCCGCATCCCTATTTCGCGCCCTGGGAACAGGCCGGCAAGGACGCGGCGAAGGACTTCGGCATCGCCGCGGTCGACTTCAAGGTCCCGGCCGAGTGGAAGCTCAACCTGCAGACCGAGCTGGTCGAGAGCCTGGTGACCCAGGGCTACAACGCCTTCGGCATCTTCCCGGGCGATGCCGTCGGCATCAACTCGACCGTCGAGGAGCTTTCGGCCAACAGCATCCCGTCGCTGGCGCTCGCCGGATGCGCGCAGGATCCGACCAAGGTCTCGTTCTGCTTCGGCACCGACGTCTACAATTCCGCCTATCTCGGCACCAAGGCGCTGATCGAGGCGCTCGGCGGCAAGGGCAAGATCGTCCATCTCGCC
The DNA here is from genome assembly GCA_023391905.1 of Pseudomonadota bacterium. Taxonomy (GTDB): domain Bacteria; phylum Pseudomonadota; class Alphaproteobacteria; order Rhizobiales; family Kaistiaceae; genus Kaistia. The sequence goes on from JAEWAD010000256.1 coordinate 675, forward strand.
GGCCTGCTCGTCGATCCGAACACCAAGCTCCGCATGGATGCCGTCGAGAAGGCCGCTTCCGAGACCAACGGCGCCGTGACGGTCGTCCAGCACATCACGGATACCGATGCGCAGGAAGCCGCCGACCAGAAGATCAACGCCCTGCTCGGCGCCCAGAAGGACGAGATCGACGGCCTGATCTCGACCGCCTACATCCCCTCCGTGGTCGCGGCCAAGTCGCTGCGCAACCTCGGCGACAAGCGCATCAAGCTGGTCGGCATCGACGACGACCAGATCGTGCTCGACGCCATCAAGGACGGCTTCGCCGCCGGCACGATGGCGCAGAACCCCTATGGCCAGGGCTATGTCGGCGCCTATGTGCTCGACCTGCTCGCCAGCGGCACCTGCACGGTCAAGGCCGAGGCTCCCTTCGTGAAGACGCCGCAGACCGAGCGCTTCATCGATTCGGGCACGCTGCTGATCTCGAACGCCAACGCGGCGACCTACAAGGACGACCTGAAGAAGATCACCTCGGAGATCCAGGCCTCCTTCAAGGACAAGTACCTGGACTGCAAGTAAGCGGTTCCGCGGGTCGGCCTCCGGGCCGATCCGCACCTTGCCGGCTTAACGGCCGTTGCCGGGGTGCTTCACCTCTCCCAGAGGGAGAGGTCGGACCGAAGGTCCGGGTGAGGGGTTGCGCCCTTTCCGGAGAGGTCCCGAACCCCTCACCCGCCGGCTGCGCCGTCGACCTCTCCCTCTGGGAGAGGTGAAGTGGTCGCTCACACATGGCTTCACCATGACCCTATCCGTTTCCTCCGAAACCCGCGCGCGGCCGTCCTGGCTGGCGGAACAGGCGAACCTGATCGGCCTCGCGGCCATCATCGTGCTGTTCTGGGTCCTGTTCACGAGCCTCGCCCCCGGCTTCGTCTCGTCGTTCAACCTGTTCGCCCTGTCGCGCTCGCTCGCCGTCGACATCGTCATCGGCTTCTCGACCATGGTCGTGCTGGCGACCGGCGGCATGAACCTCGCCATCGGCTCGATCGGCGTTTGCGCGGTGATGGCGTCCGGCTTCCTGATGCAGACGATCGGCCTGCCGATCCCCGTCGCCCTGGCGCTGGCGCTGCTGCTCGGCGCCTTCCTCGGCTGGCTGAACGGCTTCGTCATCGTCCGCTCGGGCGTCAATTCCTTCATCATCACGCTCGCCAGCGCCAGCCTGTTCCTGGGCGGCATGCTGATCCTCTCCAAGGCGCAGACCTTCAACGCGCTGCCGCCGGAGATCGCCGCCTTCGGCCGCATGCGCTGGTGGGGCTTCGTGTCGCCGCTGCTGTTCGTGGCGGTCGGGCTCGGCGTGGCGCTGATCATCCTGTTCCGCTTCACCGCGCTCGGCCGCGAGATCCTCGCCGCCGGCGCCAATGCCCGCGCCGCCGAGCTCTCCGGCGTGCCGGTCGGCCGCGCCATCATCATCGCCCACACGCTCTCCGGCGCCCTCGCCGCCTCGGCCGGCCTGATGCTGGTGTTCCGCCTCGGCGCCGCCATGCCGTCGATCGGCCAGGACTGGCTGCTGCCCTCCTTCCTCGCCCCGGTGCTCGGCGGCACGCTGCTCGCCGGCGGCTATGTCTCGGTCGTCGGCACCATGCTCGGCGCGCTGCTCGTCACCACCATCCGCTCCGGCCTTCTCGTCATGCAGATCGGCAATTTCTGGCTGCAGCTGTTCCACGGCCTGATCCTGCTGTTCGCGGTCATGCTCGACCGCTACCGCAGCGTCTATGCCGAACGCCGCAGCCTGGGCCGCAAGAACGCTGGACGCCGCGCATGACCAACAACATGCCCCTCGGACAACGCTTCCTCGCCAATGAATGGTCGGCGCTCGCCGTCGCCATCGCGATCGGCCTCGTCACCCTCGCCGTGCTGTCGCCGGCGTTCCTGACCGAGTTCAACATCTATGTGATGCTGCGCTCCTTCTGCGTCGTGCTGATCGTCGCCTTCGCGCAGATGCTCACCCTCGCCGTCGGCCAGATGAACCTGTCGGTCGGCGCGCTCGGCGGTCTGGTCGCGATCGCGGTCGGCGGCATGATGGAGAAATGGGGCTTCCCGGTTCCCGTCGCCGTTCTCTGCGGCCTCGTCATCGGCGCCGCCGGCGGCCTGATCAACGGCCTGCTCACGGTGCGCACCGGCATCAACGGCTTCATCATCACGCTCGCCACCGCCTCGGCCTTCACCGGCATCAATCTCGGCATCACCGAGTCGATCCCGTTCTACAATCTGCCGGCCAGCTTCGTCGCCTTCGGCACCGAACGCTTCTACGCCCTGCCCTACCTGCTGCTGCCGCCGGTGCTGATCGCGCTGGCGCTCGCCTTCTTCCTCGCCCGCACCGTGCCGGGCCGGCAGCTGCTCGCCGTCGGCGGCAACCCGCAGGCGGCCGAGCTCTCCGGCATCCCGCGCGACCGCGTCATCGTCATGGCCCACACCCTGTCCGGCCTGCTCGCCGGCGCCGCCGCCATCCTCGCCGTGGCGCAGTTGGGCTCCGCCCAGCCGTCGATCGGCGTCGACTGGCTGCTGATGTCGTTCGCCGCCCCGATCATCGGCGGCGCGGCGCTGACCGGCGGCCACATCTCGGTCGCCGCCACCGCGCTCGCCGTCGTGCTCATCGTCATCATCCAGAACGGCATGGTGCTGGCGAAGGTCGATCCCTACTGGGTGCAGTTCCTGCTCGGCGCCCTGATCCTCGCCGCCGTCGGCCTGAACCGGCTGCGCGCCGTCCGCGCCGGAGGCGCCTGATCATGCGTCTCACCATTGAAGGCATCGGCAAGGACTTTCCCGGCGTCACCGCGCTCGACAGCGTCTCGTTCGAGATCCTGCCCGGCGAGACGCACGCGCTGATGGGCGAGAACGGCGCCGGCAAGTCGACGCTGATCAAGATCATCACCGGCCTCTACCGGCCGGACCGCGGCCGCCTGCTCGTCGACGGCCAGCCGGTCGATTTCCACTCGCCGCGCGACGCCATCGCCGCCGGCATCTCGGCCGTGCACCAGGAGCGCAACCTGATCCCGCGCTTCACGGTCGGCGAGAACATCATGATCGAGCGGCCGCCGACCAGAAACGGCGTCATCGACTTCGACAAGGTGCATGCCGAGGCGCGCAAATTCCTCGACATGATCGACCCGTCGATCGACACCCGCACCGAGGTGCGCCACCTTTCGGTCGCGCAGATGCAGATCGTCGAGATCGCCAAGGCGCTGTCGCTGGAAGCGCAGGTGCTGCTGCTCGACGAGCCGACCGCCTCGATCACCGGCCATGAGGCCGACGCGCTGTTCGCCGTCGTCCGCCGCCTGCGCGCCGAGGGCAAGGCGATCGTCTTCGTCTCGCACAAGCTCGAGGAAGTGATGGCGATTTCCGATCGCGTCACCGTGCTGCGCGACGGCCGCATCGCCGCCGCCGGCGAGCCGATCGCCAATATGAGCCGCGGCAAGATCGTCTCGGCGATGATCGGCCGCGAGGAGCGCGTCGCCGAGATGGGGGCGCGCGACGTCGACCGCTCGAAGACCGTGCTCGAGGCGAGGAGCCTCGCCACCTCGTTCGGCCACAAGGACGTCAGCTTCGAGCTGCACAAGGGCGAGATCCTCGGCCTTTACGGCCTGGTCGGCGCCGGCCGCACCGAACTCGCCCGCGCGCTGATCGGCGACGGCAAGGTCACGGCCGGCGAATTGCGGCTGAACGGCCAACCGGTGACGATCCCCGACGTGCCGACGGCGATCCGCCGCCACAAGCTCGGCTACATCTCGGAGGACCGCAAGGCCGAGGGCCTGATCCTCACCCACCCGATCCGCTCCAACATCGCGATCTCGGTCTGGCGGCGCATCGCCTCGGCGCTCGGGCTGATCACCCGCGCGGCGGAGCGCAAGGTCGCCGACCCGCTGGTCACCAAGCTCGAGGTCAAGACGCCGTCGATCGAGCAGGCGGTCGGCAAGCTCTCCGGCGGCAACCAGCAGAAGGTGTCGATCGCCAAATGGCTGGCGGCCGGCGTCGAGATCCTGATCATCGACGAGCCGACCGTCGGCATCGACATCAAGACCAAGACGGCGATCCACGAGCTGATCGGCGAGATCACGCGCGGCGGCGTCTCGGTGCTGCTGATCTCCAGCGACATGCCGGAAATGATCACGCTCGCCGACCGCATCCTGGTGATGAACGACTTCACGTTGGTCGGCGGAATCGAGAACTCGCGCCGCTACGAGACGATGAGCCGCGAGATCATGGGCTTCATCCACGCCGACACCGAGGCCGGCCATGCCGCGACGCAAGCCTAGGTCGCGGCGCTTGCCCGAGCCGCGGCGCTTGTCCGGGCAGCAGCGCTTGGCCGACGCCACCGGCGTCGGGATCTGACCTTGTTGGCGGCTTGGGTCCGGCCTGGGGGCCGAGGGCGATGATGATCGATCGCGAAGCCGACGATCCGGCGCTGCCGCTCTACGAGGTGATCTACCGCGTGCTGCGGCGGCATATCGACGAGGGCGCGCTGCCGGACGGCCTCGTCATCGGCGAGACAGCGCTCGCCCGCGCCTTCCAGTCGAGCCGCATTCCCGCCGGCGCGGCGCTGAAGCGGCTCGAGGACGAAGGCCGCATCACCCGCTTCGGCGGGCGCGGATTGCTGATCGGCGGCGATCCCGATGCCACGCCGCTCCGGCGCGACCTGGTCGAGGCCGGACTGAAGCTGCCGGAGACGCGGATGCTGGAGCCGCGCACCCGCAACCGCCGCGCCACGATCTATCCCGAGGTCGAGCACATCGTCGCCTGCTGCCTGCCCTATGGCCGCTTCCAGCTCAACGAGAGCCTGCTCGCCGACTACTACCGCGTCAGCCGCACCGTGGCGCACGAGGTGATGACCGCGCTCGACCGCGCCGGCCTGATCTTCCAGGACAGCAACCAGCGCTGGTATGCCGGGCCGCTGACGCCGGCGCTGATGCACGAGCATTTCGAAATGCGCTGGCTGCTGGAGCCGCTGGCGCTGGAGCAGGCCTGGCCGGAATTGGACCAGCGCGACCTCGTCGCCAAGCGCGAGCGCATCCTCGCCGTGCAGTCCGGCCGGCGCACCGCCGCGCGGCTCGAAAGGCTGGAGCACGATCTGCATGTCGACACGGTGCTGCGCTGCACGAACAGCCAGCTGCGCGACGCGATCCACCGCAGCCAGCTGCCGCTGATCGCCATGCACGACACCCATCCGATCCTGCCCGACGCCGAGGAGATGCTGGCCGAGCACCTCGCGGTGTTCGACCGGCTGATCGCCGGCGATCCGCACGGCGCGCAGCGGGAGCTGGAACAGCATCTTCGCCGCTCCCTCGGCCCCAACAAGGAGCGCCTCGCCGCCGGAGAGCGGCTGGCGCCGCTGCGGCCCATGCCGTTCCTGATCGCCGTCGACTGACGGAAGGGAACCGGACGGCGCCAGGCGGGTTTTCCCGGGGACATCGAACCGAGGAGACGCGCATGTCGACGCCCTATGAACGTGACAAGCCCGGCGGCAACAGCAGCTTCGGCAATACCCACCGTCCACCCGACATCCAGGGCGACGAGCCCGAAAACCAGGCCGAACCGCACGACCCTGCCCATCCCCAGGACAACGAGCCGGGCAAGGCCGGGACGCGGAAGCCGGACGCCCCGCCGCGCTGAAACGCGATCGTTGCGATCAGCGACAAATCTTGCGGGATGACGCCGCTTCGCTCGTGACGGAGCGGCGTTGCTTCTCTAGCTTGGACGCCGGGAGAAGACGTCCATCCTGGAGGAAACAAGCATGTATCTCGAAAAGCTCCGCCTCGACGGCAGGGTTGCGCTCGTTACGGGCGGTGGCCAGTCGATCGGCCTCGCCACCGTCGAGGCACTGGCCGAGGCCGGCGCCAAGGTGATCATCGCCGACCGCGACGAGGCCGTCGCCAGGGCCGGCCAGGCCAGCCTGAAGGCCAAGGGCCATGACGTCGAGGTCGTCGTGATGGACGTGACCGATTCGGCGCGGGTGAACCAGGTCGCCGACGAGGTCGTCGCCAAACACGGCAGGATCGACATCCTCGTCAACAATGCCGGCATCGCCCGCAGCATGGTCCCGGCCGAGACCGTCGCCGACGAGCTCTGGCTGAACGTCATCGACGTCAACCTGAACGGCACCTACTGGTGCTGCCGCGCCTTCGGCAACCACATGCTGAAGGCGGGCCGCGGCTCGATCGTCAACATCGGCTCGATGTCCGGACTGATCGTCAACAAGCCGCAGGAGCAGGCGTCCTACAACGCCTCGAAGGCCGGTGTGCACCACCTGACCAGGTCGCTGGCGGCCGAATGGGGTTCCCGCGGGGTCCGCGTCAACGCCGTGGCACCGACCTACATCAACACCCCGCTGGCCGCCAACGTCCTCAAGGAAAACCCGGATATGGCCGAGGCCTGGCTCGGCGGCACCCCGATGGGCCGAATGGGCGAGACGGACGAGATCGCCTCGGTCGTGCATTTCCTCGCCAGCGACGCCGCCAGCCTGATGACCGGCTCGATCGTCTCGGCCGATGGCGGCTATACCTGCTGGTAGCCGTCAGGCGGCCTTCGCCAGCGCCGCCACCCGCTTGAGATCCTCGAGGAAGCGCGCGGTTTCGCGCGCTTTTTCGTCTTCGTCCGGCAGCCGCAGCAGGAAGGACGGATGCACCGTCGCGACCAGCGGCGTGCCGTCCTCGAGCGCGAGATCCTGTCCCCGGACCGAGGCCAGCGAGGCGGCGTTGCCGCGCAGGCCGGTCAGCGCCGTGACTCCGAGCGCGACGACGAGGCGGGGACGGAGCAGCGCCAGCTCGTGCTGCAGCCACCAGCGGCAGGCGCTGATCTCGCCGGCATTCGGCTTCTGGTGGATCCGCCGCCGGCCGCGCGGCACGAACTTGAAGTGCTTCACGGCATTGGTGACATAGAC